>JBOGMA010000589.1:0-5491 GCA_050746465.1 Acidobacteriaceae bacterium | reverse complement strand
GGTTGCTCGGGCTCCGACATGGTAGTAGGGAATGGCGAGTGAGAAGAGAAGAGAGCGGGAGTAGTTCCAATTATTGTTGGCCTCGATAACTTCGGCTCCAGCGGAAGTTACAAATTCTCCCAAGTCGAGTTGAAAGCCATGGGCCTGGGCGGGTTTGTAACTTACGTAGGCTTGTTCGTGGTATTTGAAGTTGGGCTCAGAGGCGAGGATGGTGGAGAATGGTGTTCGGATGCCCAGTTCCACGTGGACTCCGGGCGGGGAGGGGTCGCGCGCGAGCGTGAGCTTGGCCATGCTGAGGCCGAAGGTGTTGGAGTTGAAGTCGAAGTTGCGGAGCTGGTTGCCGTTGTCGCTGTCAGCGGGATGGTTGTTGTTGTAGTTGTAGTAGCCGTCGATGAGGCCGCTGAATTGGATGTTGTGAAGGGCTGCGTCCGGTGCGGAGGTGGTTTGGGCGAGTAGAGGCGCTGCGAGAAGGACGGTAAGGAGGGAGATGGCGAATTCGTTCCGCATGGTTTGGGTATATCAGCGCATTTTGGATGGAAGCAGAGCAAATGACTGGGATGGATAAATTCGATTCCGCACATCAGCGAAAGTTATGGGAGGGGGCCGGGAGAGGGGAGATATGTGTGGGCGAAAAGATGCAGGTCGCTCCGCAATGCTCCTTACATTCGCTTCCGCTACGCTCCTTACATTCGCTACAGTCCGGGTGACAAGAGGTGTAAGGATGGACGCGTTTCAGGAGAGGTATTCTTTGAGAAACGGGTCGTCGCTGTGCACCAGGTCGCGGGTTGAGCCGTCAAAGGCGAGCCGGCCCTTGTGCAGGACGAGGAAACTAGTTGTGGGATCAATTTCGTTTCCGGGCAGAGGTTCCATTTGGTTCTTTTCGCGATCGAAGCGATGGCTGGCGAGCATGAAAGCGTCCTGAAGGCGATGGGTAACCATGAGGGAACTGGTCTTGTAAACGTCGCGCTGCTTAATGACCAACTCGATGATGGTGGTCGAGGTTACGGGGTCGAGTCCGCCGGTTGGGGAGTCATAGAGAATCAGTTCGGGGTGAGAGACGACGGCGCGGGCGATGGCGACGCGGCGGCGCATTCCTCCGGAAAGCTGCGATGGAAATTTGTCCAGCGTGTGCTCGAGTTCGACGAAGCGCAGGGCTTCGGTCACGCGACGGTCAATTTCGTCTTCGGGGATTTTTTCCTCTTCCAAACGGTATCCTACGTTGTCCCGGACGGTGAGGGAGTCGAATAGAGCGCCTTCCTGGAAGACGGTTCCGATAGATCCGCGCAATGGATACATGTCCTGATCGCGCATGGCGCTGATTTCGAATCCGAAGACGAAGATGCGGCCTGAATCGGGGCGGATGAGGCCGTTGGCGAGCTTGAGGAGCACGCTTTTGCCGACGCCGGCGGGGCCAAGCAGGATGCGGGTATCTCCGCGCTTCAACTCAAAGGAAATGTCCTTGAGGACGGGCTTGTCATCGAAGCCGATGGAGACGTTCTCGAAGCGGATGGCGGGTGCCTCGGGATGGACCTGCGCCGGGGAGACGTCCGGAGCGATTTCGGTGATGGTCACGCGTTACCGTCCAAAGATGCCGATCATGAAGCGGCTGATGACGAAGTCGACAAAGATGATGAGGACGGAGGAGACGACGACAGCCTGAGTGGTGGACTTGCCGACGCCCTGGGTTCCGCCACGGGTGTTCATGCCGTAGTAGCAGCCGATGGTGGCGATGATGAATCCGAAGAATACCGGTTTGACGAGGCCCTGAAGCACATCGGCAAATTGCAGGGTTTGATAGGCGGAGTGGAAATACTGCGAGGCGCTTTGCCCCATCATGAAGACGGAAACCCAGCCGCCGCCGAGAGTGCCGAGCGCGTCGGAGAGGATGGTGAGGAAGAAGAGCATGACGACGGTGGCGACGATGCGGGGCATGATCAGCTTTTTCAGCGGATCGGTGCCGAGGGCGCGCATGGCGTCGATTTGCTCGGTAACCATCATGGAGCCGAGTTCGCTGGCCATGCCGGAGGCGTTGCGTCCGGAAACCATGAGGCCGGTAAGCACGGGGCCGAGTTCCTTGACCATGGCGAGGCTGACGAGCTGGCCGGTGACGGCGGTGGCTCCGAACTGGGCGAGGCTGGAAGCGGTGTTGAGGGCGAGGACGCCGCCGGTGAAGAAGCCGGTGAGAATGACGATGGGGATGGATCCGACGCCAACTTTGTCCATCTGTGTAATGAGGTCGGACCCGTAGAATGGGCGGCGGAAGAAGCTGCCGACTCCGCGAGCGGAAAGCAGCGCGTACCGCTGAACGGCAGAGACTCCCTTTTTGGCGGTTGTGTCGAGCGTCGTCAAAGGCATGGCTTAATCTGCATTTTAGATGCAGGACGGGCGTTCGCGGAAGGACTGGCCGTCCAGGCGTACCCTTTGGGCAATCATCGTGTATGGCCCTCCCACCGATCGGGACGGTTATCGTCGGATGAGTTATTTCACCGCTGAAAGCAGACAAGGCGGAAATTTTCCGCCTTTGTTATTCCTTCACGCGCTTCTTGATTTCGATGTTGAGGCGTTTGATTTTCTGGTTGAGGGTGGAGAGTGGGATGCGGAATTGTTCGGCGGCTTCAGTCTGGTTCCAGTTGCAGTGCTGGAGCTTGTCTATGATGATGCGGCGCTCGATGTCTTCGAGTATATCGAAGAGGGAGGCGTCGGGATTGTGTTCCATGAGACTGGCCGAGTAGCTGCGGCCGGTCAAATGACCGGGAAGAAGGTCGGAACTGATGAGAGGGCCGGAGGAGAGGACGACGCCGCGCTCAATTGCGTTTTCGAGCTCGCGGACATTCCCGGGCCAGTCGTGGTCAATGAGCGCGCGCAGCGCGTCGGGGGCGAGGGTGCGGGGTGACACACCGTTTTCTTCAGCGTAATGCTTGAGGAAATGCGCAGCGAGCAGAGGAATGTCTTCGCGGCGGCTGCGGAGGGGCGGAAGATCAATGGAGATGACGTTGAGGCGATAGAAGAGGTCCTCGCGGAATCGGCCGTCGCGGACCGCCTGGCGGAGATCGACGTTGGTGGCAGCGATGATGCGAACGTCGACCTGAATTTCCGAAATGCCGCCAAGCTGCATGAAACGCTTGTCCTGAAGGACGCGCAGGATTTTTGCCTGGGTATCCATGCCCATGTTGCCGATTTCGTCCAGAAACAGCGTGCCGCCGTTGGCGACCTCGAAGAGACCTTTTTTGGCGGCGATCGCGGAGGTGAAGGCGCCTTTGACGTGGCCGAAGAGTGTGGATTCGAGCAGGTCGGTGGGCATGGAGCCGGTGTTCACGGCGATGAAGGGCTTGTCTTTGCGCGGCGAACTGGAGTGGAGAGCCTTGGCGATGAGTTCCTTGCCGGTGCCGCTTTCGCCCTGGATGAGCACGGTGGAGCGGCTGGGGGCGACCTGGGCGACGAGGTCGAAGATGCGCAGCATAACTTCGCTTTTGCCGATGATGTTAGCGAAGTTGTAGCGCTGCTTCATGGCGCGGCGCAGGTGGATGTTCTCCTGCTCGGCGCGATAGAGGCCAATGGCGGAGCGGATGTCGGCGAGAAGCTTCTCGTTGTCCCATGGTTTCTGGACGAAGTTTTGCGCGCCGGAGCGGATGGCGTCGACTACGTTTTCCACTTTGCCGTAGGCGGTGATCATGATGACGGGCAGGGAGGGATGGCGCTCGCGAATGAGAGGCAGGATTTCGAGGCCGTTTTTGCCGGGCAGGGCGAGGTCGAGAAGAACAAGGTCGTAAGAATTTTCCTCGATGCGATCGAGTCCGGCCTCGCCGTTCACAGCGACTTCCACTTCGTAGCCTTCGAGCCCGAGCAGCGTTTCCAGCGACTCGCGGATGGCGGCCTCGTCGTCGATGATCAGGATTCGTTGGGCGGTGCTGGACTCGGTTTGCGGTGCGGGAACGGCAGTTGCAGCCTCAGACATGCGCGGGTTTCCTCAACATTGGAAATTCGAGATAGAAGGTTGTTCCGGCCCCGATGCTGCTTTCCACATGGATTTTGCCGGCGTGCTCCTGGATGATGCCGTAGGTGACGGCGAGACCCAGACCGGTGCCGCGCCGCTGTCCTTCCCTGGGCGCGGACTTGGTGGTGAAGAAGGGATCGTAGATGCGCTGGAGGTGTTCGGGCGCGATGCCTGAACCGGTGTCGGAAATGGCTACGCTGACGTGGCCGTTGGCCTCGGTTGCGATGCGCAGCGTGCCGCCGCCGGACATGGCGTCTTTGGCGTTGAGAAAGAGATTGAGGAAGACCTGCTGAAGCTTGCCCGCGTTGCCGAGGATGGGCGGCAGTTCGGGGAGGAGCGCGGTGTCGAGCTTGACCTGCGAGGTCTTGAACTGGTGCTCGATGAGGTTGAGGGTGTCGCGGATGATCGCGTTGAGATCGGTTTCGCGGAATTCGCTGGTGCCGGTGCGGGAGAAGTTGAGCAGGCCGTTGACGATCTCCGAGGCACGGAAGGTTTGCTGCGTGATTTTTTCAAGCAGGGGCGAGAGGCGGTCGTCTCCGCGCAGTTGTTTGGTGAGCATCTGCGTGTAGGAGGAGATGACGGCGAGCGGAGTGTTGACCTCGTGGGCAACTCCTGCGGCAAGCAGTCCGATGGAGGAAAGCTTTTCGGCTTGGGAGAGCTGCGCTTCAAGTTCGGTGCGGTCGGTGATGTCGTCGATGAGGATGATGCGGCCGACGGTCTTGAAGTCACGCGAGACAAGCGGGGCGATGGCGGCGTTGACGGTGCGGGCCTCGCCGGCACGGGTGTGGAGGCGGAACTTGTAGAGGTTGTGAACGCCGGATTCGGCCTTGACGCGGTGGTACTCATCCATGAGCGCGGGCGGGAAGATGGCGGCGAGCGGCTGGCGGAGAGCCTCGGCGCGGGAGAGCGCGTACATGGCCTCCATCTGGGAGTTCCAGCTTTCGATGCGGTCTTCGAGATCGACGGCGAGGATGCCGACGTTAATGGACTCGACGATGTTCTCGTTGAATTCCTTGAGGCGTTCGAACTCGGCGATCTTCTCTTCGAGGCGGGTATAAAGGCGGGCGTTCTGGAGGGCGATACCGATGTAGCTGGCGAGAGATTCCAGCGATTCCACATCTTCGGTGGAGAGGAAGTCGCCGTCGGCGGTGCGGCCCAGCCCGATGACAGCGATGGTCCGGTCCTGCACGTGACAGGGCAGGTAGTAGTTAAGGTCGAGCAGTGAGGCGGTGCGGCGTTGGGGATCGGTGAGATGGAGAGCCTGCTGCGGATTCTCAAGGAAGATGTGGGGACCGGCACCGGGATGGTCGAAGTTGAAGAAGCCGAGATCGAGGACCGTGGCGCGATCGTAGACGGTGGGCGGGAGGCCGTGTCCGGCGGCGAAGGTGAAGGTAGCGGACGAGGGTGAGGAGAGGAAGACGGCGACTCGCGTGACCAGGAGGGTGCGCGGCAGGCGGTCGACGATAGAGTTGAGCAGGGCGCGGAGGTCGGTTTGGG
>JBOGMA010000588.1:0-7255 GCA_050746465.1 Acidobacteriaceae bacterium | reverse complement strand
TTGCAGGACTGCGCCATTTCGCCTCCCCCGCAGGCGCATATGGATCATCTGCTCGAACAGCTGTGTCTCGCCTGCGCTCGACTGGGAGAAGAGGGAACTCGGCTGGAGAATCTTGCCGAGCGTTTTTTGGGTGGGGTCCCGGGCAGCCCCTCAAATCAAGCCACGCCAGCGCCAGCTTCGTTGGTAGAGCGTTTGGATGCGGCCTCTGGCGCACTTCATGCCTTGATTGACCGCCTCGGCGCCGCCCGCGCGCGCCCCGAACGGCTCTAAATGGCCACTGTTGCCGGCATGGCCTGGGATGCGGCACGGCGCGCCTTCATGGCCGGCTACGAGTCCTATCAGGCCCGAGGACCGATGCAGCACGCCCCCTGGCATGAGCGGGGGGATAAGCGCTGCGGCCTCTGGACGGCGGGCAGAGACGCGGCCAAGAAGCGCGTCCCTCGCGAGCACGGCTGGGAAGCATTCCGGAAGCGCGAAGAAGAGGTGATGTGAACGTCCCGCCCGAAGCGCTCAAACCCCTGCGCGAGCGCCTCATAACTCTCATGACCCATCAACAGCGCGAGCCCGATCCGAAACGTGCCACTGCGATCGGCGAGCTCGACGCCCTCATCAAACGCCTGGAGACACAGAATGTCCCGACTCGGCGGAATACGTAAAGCTGCCATCCCGAAGCTCCCGGATAAAGTCCGCTGGGCTACCTCCGTGCCGTTGCTCGTTATCCCGAGCGCCGGACATAACGGGGCGATGGACGGCACGGCAGGAGCCGGCTCACGTCGGACAGGGTCCTATGACAAGCGCGAGAAGGCGGTGACGCTGCGCTATCTGCCGTGCTGTGACGAGCACAAGGCGCAGATCAAGGTGGAATCCTTGGTGACTCTCCCGCAGCTCCAGGGCCTCTGCAATCGCCTTACCCAGCACATGGGGCACGGAGCATTGCAGCCCGACCGGGCGCGGGTCGAATGGGCGAAGTGCGAGGAGAAAGTCGCCTGCGCGGATTGCCTGGAGGCGGCGGTGGAGAAGACGCCATGAAATATTTCTTCTCCCTACTGGCGGCCCTATCAGCAGTCGCCGCTTTTGCCGGTATGCCACCCGCGGGGCATTGGCCCGTTAACAGCATCTTTCTGATCTCGATGGAATTTGCGGCCCCCGATCAGATCATCCATGCGAGCCTTTACGGCCCGGCCAACAAAGAGGCGCTCTGCGAGCGGGCCGGGGCGGCAGCGTTCTCGCAGGCCCCCAAGGGACATTCCTACGTCAGCGTCTGCCTGCACGTAGCGTTCACGAAGCCGCTCGGGCCAAAAGGCGTTGTCGTGATGCAGCCCTATGCTGGCACACCGCTCGAGTTCCTCCTGGTCGGAGCCGATTACAACGCCGACGGCTCTTACCGAAGCGCTGGGGCATTGCATGCCGTTCACGACATGAAGACGTGCGAGCGTCAGGCCCATGACATCATCGATTCGAACTACAAGGATGGAACTATCGTAAAGGGCGTCTCGGCGCTCATTTACTGCGTGCCGGTGTATCCGCTACCGAGTTCGAAACGGGCGCCCAACGGGGACGAGATAGTCTGATGCCCTCCAAGTCAGCCAAGCAGCATCGGTTGATGGAAGCCGTCGCTCATGATCCCAAGTTCGCGCGCAAGGCTGGTATCCCGCAGAAGGTCGGCAAGGAATTTGCTCGCGCCGATCAGCGCTCCTCCGTCGTCGCCAAGCGAGCCGCGAACAACAAAGGCAAACGCGGCCATGGGCTCACCAATCGGGTGACGGATAATGATCCGATGGAGAAGGACAGCGAGAGCAATTGGCCATGAGCGATTACGCGCTAAGTTTAAAAATACGCAACGGCCGCATTCGTCGGCGAATAACCGAATGCGGCTATCGCACAGTAAGTGAATTGTGTCGGCAGAACGGACTAAGCCCTAGCGCGGTCGGGGAAATACTCAACCTCAAGCAGCCACCTTTGAATAAGAATGGAACGTGGGCCAAGGTAGTTGTGGATCTTGCCGAAGTTCTGACGTGCGAACCTGATGATCTATTTAACGCGGCGCAACGCACAATGGCCCTTGAGCGTAATGGGGCTGAGATTTACGTCACTGAGAGAGATATCCTCGCTATAACCGCAAGAGAATGGCGAGAACAACAACTTTTAGCTCAAGAAAATGAGTATCGCAACATTGAGGATGATCAAGTACGCGCGAAGCTGTTGCCATTACTCTCGCAAAACTTGCCTCCTCGTGAGTTTCAAATCATTCAGCGGCTGTACGGAATAGGAAGCAAAGAGGAATGCGATACTTCGGCGAGCGTGCATGAGGAAACATTGAAGAAGGTAGCTGAGGAATTCCATGTTTCCAAGGCAGGGGTGAGGCAAATTGAGGGCCGCGCATTGCGGAGACTTAGGTACCCATCAGTAGCTAAGAAATTTCGCGAGCTTTGCTGAATATCCATGAGCATGATCCCGCGCGGCGAATGTTCAATTCCTGATGACAGGCAGGAGGTGCGATATCCGCCATCAAACGGCCGGCGCATCGTCCTCCCCCACAACTGGCAGCCGAAGACGCACCAACGCAAGCTGCTCTCCTACATGGACGGCGGCGGCAAGCGTGCGGTAGCTGTCTGGCACCGGCGGGCCGGCAAGGATACGACGGTCCTCAACTGGACCGCAATGGCCGCCCTGCAGCGCGTGGGCACCTACTGGCACATGTTGCCAACTCTTCGCCAAGCGCGTCTCGTCGTGTGGGATGGGATCAACGGCGCGGGTGAGCGGATCATCGATCAGGTCTGGCCGGAAGCGCTGCGCACCAAGATCCGCAATGACGAGATGAAAATCGAGCTGGTCAATGGCTCGGTCTGGCAGCTCGTGGGCTCCGACAATTACGACTCCCTCGTCGGCTCAAACCCGGTGGGCGTTGTCTTCTCGGAATGGTCGCTCACCGATCCTCGCGCCTGGGACTTCGTGCGGCCGATCTTGGCACAGAACGGCGGCTGGGCGATCTTCATCTATACCCCGCGCGGCAAGAATCACGGTTGGGAAATCCTCGAGCTTGCCCGCCAGCTTCCCGGAGAGTGGTTCAATCAGGTGCTCACGGTCGAAGATACGGGCTTCATCTCGCAGACCGTGATTGACATGGAGCGCCGGTCGGGGATGAGCCGGGAACTCATCGACCAGGAGTACTACTGTTCGTTCGAGGCCCCCAACACCGGCAGCTACTACGGCCGGCTGATAGAGGAAGCCGGCAAGGATGGGCGCATTACTCGTGTCCCCTACGATCCCAATATGGCGGTGCACACCTGGTGGGACTTGGGCGTTCACGATCCCACGGCCATCTGGTTCACGCAGTCAACGAACTTCGAGCATCGCGCGATTGATTACTACGAAGGGAGCGGAGAGGGCCTCGCTCATTACGTCAAGATGCTCGCGGAGAAGCCCTACGCCTACGGCGGCCATCACTTCCCGCATGATGTTGCAGTCCGCGAGCTGGGCACGGGCAAATCGCGTATTGACACACTCGCCGAGCTGGGCGTCACCGCTCAACTCATTCCTAACCTGCCGGTTGAGGATGGGATCGAGGCCGCACGCGGAATCATTCCCATCACGGCTTTCGATGTGGAGAAATGCGCCTACGGCTTGAAGTGCCTCACCAGCTATCACCGCAAGTGGGATGATAAGAAGCGCTCCTTCGCCACCCATCCAAATCACGATTGGTCCTCGCATTGCGCAGATTCTTGGCGAGGATTCGCTGTCGGGTCCAATCAAACTCGCGCCTATCGTGAGCCTTCGCGCCACCGCCGGGCGGGATGGATGGCGGCATGAGAGAGATGCGCACTCCGTCCCAACTTGCATCTATTGGCTTCTTCCGTTGCGGTTTCTGCATGGCCGAAGCCCCAGAGGGAGCGCACTGGTGTGGCGATGAATATTCCCAAGCCGAGACACGGCGTAGGGCGGACACCATGGTCTGTAATTGCTACGGCCGGACCCCGACCATTCCCGTCTTTCGCGAAGCGGGCAGGCATCTGGCGGATTGCCCTCTCTACGGGGAGCGCACTGCATGAAGCTCGAAACCGCCCAAAAATGGCTGAAGGATTCCGTAGGCCATCGCAACAAATGGCGGTCGGAAGCCAAGAAAGCCTACGACTTCGTAGCCGGGGAGCAGTGGAGTCCTGAAGAGCGCCAGGTGATGGAAGACCTGATGCGGCCCGTCACCGTCTTCAACAAGATCGCCCCCATTGTCGATGCGATCGTGGGCCACGAGACCGCGAACCGCCAAGCAGTGGCCTACCTGCCGCGACAGGTTGGAGCTACCGCCGTCGCTGAAGTGCTTTCAGCTGCTGCCAAGTGGGTGCGCGATGAATGCGGGGCCGAAGGAGAGGAGTCTGACGCCTTCAACGATTCAGTCGTGACGGGCGAGGGCTGGATGGGGACCGAGCCCGATTATGACGAGGACCCCGATGGGCAGATCCTCATGGAGCGGGTGGACCCCAGAGAGATGGACATCGACCCGGCGTGCCACAAGAAGAACTACAAGGGCGCGAAGTGGCTCTGTCGGACGAGGAAGTGGGATCGCGCACGGGCTGAGGAGAATTGGCCGGGGGCTAACTTCGAACCGACCAACCGGCGCGATTCTCAAGAGCCTATCGATGTCATTTCGGCCGCTTTCTACCATGAGGATTCCGGCGCGCAGGGTCGCTCAGGAGTAGAGGGCAATCTCGTCCTGATCCACGACTTTCAGTGGTGGGAGTGTGAGCCGATCTATCGGATAAAGCCCGAGCAGATCGAGCCCAATGCGTTCCAGGCGATGAGTCAGGTCCCGGAGATGAAGGACGCTCTGCGACCCTCAGAGACCGGACTGCTTACTTTCACGGCGGAGCAGTGGAAGGTGCTCTTACCCTTCGTGCAGGGCAAGCCGATCGAGCAGCGCCGCAAAGTCTACAAGCGCATGTTCTGGAGCGGGATGCAGGTGCTCGAGGAGAAGGATTGCCCGACGAAGGACAGCTTCACCTATCACGCGATCACGGCCAAGCGGGATCACCAGAAGCACATGTGGTACGGAATTGTCCGTGCCATGCGCGACCCTCAGTTGTGGTCCAACAAGTTCATGTCGCTTTCGCTCGAGATCATCGGGACTTCGGCGAAGGGCGGGGCGCTCGCAGAGATCGATGCATTTCATGACCCTCGCAAGGCCGAGGAGGACTGGGCCGATCCATCCAAGCTCATCTACATGAAGGCTGGCGCGGTGGCTGGCAAGAAAGTCATCGGCCGCGCCGAGTTCGCCTCAAAAGCTCCTCCTGGCATGCAGGAGCTCATGATGTACGCCAACCAGTCACTCAACGATGTGGCGGGCGTCAATCCAGCGGTCATGGGATTCTCGAAGGAACTCGATGTCTCGGGCGTGCTCGAGCAGACGCGCCTTCATGCCGGGCTCAACCTTCTCTCCTACCTCTTCGATGCCCTGAGACGCTATCGGAAATCCCAGGGCGTGCTCCTGATGGCGATGATTCGCGAGTACATCCCTCAAGGGAGGCTCGTGAAGATCGAGGGGCCCGAAGGCGCCAAGTACGTCCCGCTCGCCTTTGATCCCGCCATCATGAAATACGATGTCGTGGTCGATGAGGCGCCGACTGCTCCCAATATCAAGGTCCAGACCTGGGAGACCTTCCTCGGCATCGCCAGGATTTTCCCGCCGCAGATGATGACGCCGCAATTCCTGCTGCCGCTCTTGAAGTACTCGCCATTCCCCTCGGCCCTGGTGCAGGAATGGACCAAGGCGGCTTCCAGTCCGCAGGCCCAGCAGCATCAGCAGCAGATGCAGCAGCTACAGACGGCGGATGCCACCGGCAAAGTGCGGGCCGTCAATGCCAAGGCCGACTTGGACGAGGCGAAAGCGCGCAAGGAAGGCGCGCCTGAGCACATTGACCCGATGGAGATGGCGAGCAAGGTCATGGACTTCAAGACCGCACAGGTGAAAGCCAATGCCGAGGTGACTGCGGCGAATGCCAAAGCGCACCAAAGCCACCTGGAGGCACAAGGAGCGGCACTTCAACACCATCTCGATACCCAAGGCGCTTTACGCGATGCGGCCCTTGCAGAACAGCAGGCGCAGCGTGAGGCCATGATCCCGCCAGGACCCTCCAGATGACCTACGCCGAGCAACGCAAAGCTCTGATCGAATACCTGCGCATGAAAACCGAGCAGGGAGATTGGCGCGGCGTTTCGGATGCCGCTTGCGATCTGCGCGAGATCGAAGCGCAACAGCGCGGAAATCCTCAGCCCACAGGAACCCCTTCATGAGCGCAGTGATGTCAGACGCCGAGAGCAAATTCTTCTCCAGCCGCGGTGCCGAGGTCGATCCCAGTCTCACCTCAACGGAGCCGCCGCCGTCGGAATCGGAGCCGGGTAACACGCCCCCGGAAACGCCCGCGGCGGTGGCTCCTCCCGCAAAGACTGCGGAGCCCGCGAAAGTCGTAGAACCTCCTGCGAAGCCCACAGAGCCAGTGAAGGCGGCAGAGCCACCCAAGCCAGCGGAGAAAGCGCCCGAGGCTGCAAAGCCTGCAGGCGCACCCGAGGGCTTCGTTCCGCAGCAGGCTTTACATACGGAACGGCAGAAGCGTCAGCAGCTGGAGGAGCAGAACCGCCAGCTCCAAGCGCAGATGCAGCAATTTCAGCAGCTGCTTCAAGGCGGACCGCCGGCCGCCGAGCAACCTCCCGATCCGGTGCAGGACCCTTATGGAGCCTTGCAATACCAATTGCAGCAGCAGGCGCGCCAGATCGAGCAGGCGAATCAGTGGCGTGAGCAGCAGGAGCAGTCTCAGCGTCAGCAGCAGGGCTTGGCGGCTTTCACGCAGCGCGTTGCCGCTTCGGAGCAGGCTTTCCGCTCGACGCATCCGGACTACGATGCGGCGGCAACTCACGCAATCCAGCAGTACGACCGAATGCTCTCCGCCTCCATTCCTGATCCCATGCAGCGCCAGCAGCAGATCCGGATCGAGGCGGGCAATGCTCTCGCCCGGGCGGTGGCGAATGGGCAGGACCCGGCAGAATTCGTCTACCAGTTCGCGAAAAACATGGGCTATGCGCCCGCCGCCCCGGCTCCTGCGGCTCCCGCTGCCGTTCCTCCCGCCGCGGCCGTGGCCGATGTGGCGCAGACTCTAGAGCGCGGCATGAAGCAACAGGCCAAGGGCGGAGGAGGCGCGCCGGCGACGGGGGGAGAGATGACGCCCGAGCAGTTGGCAGCGATCAATGACCCCAAGGCATTCAACGA
>JBOGMA010000587.1:0-5899 GCA_050746465.1 Acidobacteriaceae bacterium | reverse complement strand
GTTCCTCACCGATCCGATCTGGTGGTTCTACCTCTTCTGGCTGCCCTCCTATTTCCACAGCAAATTCAAACTCGATCTCGCGCATCTTGGGTTGCCGCTTATCATCGTTTACTCTGCCGCAACCGTGGGCAGCATCTTCGGCGGCTGGCTGCCCGCGCCTTTTCACAAACTGGGCATGTCGAACACCCGCGCGCGCATGGGCGCAATGCTGGTTTGCGCCTGCGCGGTCATCCCTATTTTTACCGTTGCGTACGTAAATAGCGAATGGGCCGCCATCGGTCTTCTGAGCCTGGCGACCGCCGCGCACCAGGGATGGTCCGCGAACCTGTTCACAACAGTTTCGGATATGTTCCCGCGCAGCGAAGTGGCCTCAGTGACAGGGATCGGCGGGACCGCCGGAGCGATCGGCGGCGCGCTCATTGCCGCTGCCGCGGGTCTCATTCTCCAGTACATGCACACCTATGGGCCGCTGTTCTTCATTGCGGCCAGCGCATATTTGGTCGCGTGGGTCCTCATTCTTGCTCTCGCACCTGGCCTGAAGAAGGTGGAGATGGCTGCATGAGCATCCACTGTTCTCAAGTTCCGAGGCAGCATTCATAACGAAAGAAAAACTAGAAGGTGAGGAGTTCTCAATTGGCAGACAGTCCGCTCATGTTGAACAAATATTCGATCGGCGTTGGAGACCGATTCGCTCATCAGGCAAGGCCGCAGCTTGAGGCCTGTATTCTTGCAGCAAA
This sequence comes from Acidobacteriaceae bacterium, assembly GCA_050746465.1. Classification (GTDB taxonomy): domain Bacteria; phylum Acidobacteriota; class Terriglobia; order Terriglobales; family Acidobacteriaceae; genus Silvibacterium. The sequence continues at coordinate 5,162 of JBOGMA010000587.1, read as the reverse complement.
GCAGGGCGTTGAGGTCACGCCGGTCTGGAACAAATCGAACCGCGAGCACAGCATTATCGGCTCCAAGCCCGATTCAGTCCGCGAGGCGGCGGACGCGGCGGTGCGGGCACTTGGATGGACGAAGCCCTACTTTTGCGACGCGGACCACATCAACCAGGAGACGGTAGATCGATTTCTCCCCTCCTCCGACTTCTACACAATTGACGTGGCGGACTTCATCGGCAAGCCTGCGGAACGGTCTGCTATAGAGGTATTCGCAGGGAAACACAATGAGCTAATCGGCGAAATTAAGCTGGCCGGTTCGGATGAGAGCATTGCAGTCACGGCGGACCAGCTTTCCAGAACCGCTGCGAAGTTTTTGTATGCGGTGCAGGAGGCGGGAAGGATTTATCGGAAGATTGAAGCGGCCAAGGGGCGGAATAATTTTGTCGCGGAAATTTCGATGGACGAGACAGACGCGGCGCAGACTCCAGCGGAATTGCTGATTATTCTGGCGGCGGTGGCCGATGAAGGGATTCCGATTCAGACCATTGCGCCTAAATTCAGCGGGCGATTCAATAAAGGAGTGGATTACGTTGGCGACGTGCCGCAGTTCGCCCGCGAGATGGCTCTGGATATGGCCGCGATTCGACATGCGGTGGCACACTATGGGTTGCCGGAAAATCTGAAGTTGAGCGTGCACTCGGGCAGCGATAAGTTCTCGATTTATCAGGCTATTCACGATTCGATGAAGAAGTTTGATGCCGGCGTGCACTTGAAGACCGCCGGCACCAATTGGCTGGAGGAGTTAATTGGGCTGGCCGAGGCGGGAGGTGCGGGCCTGGAACTGGCGAAGGAAATTTATGCTGAGTCATACGCCCACCGTGCGGAGCTGTGCGCGCCCTATGCAACGGTGATCGACATTGATCCTGCGCGGTTGCCCCGGCCTGAAGAGGTCGCGAAGTGGACGTCGGAGCAGTTCACCTCAGCGCTGCGCCACGATCAGAAGAATCCTGATTACAATCCCAACTTGCGCCAGCTTTTGCATGTAGGTTTCAAGGTCGCCGCGAAGATGGGCCGGCGCTACCTTGATCTGCTTGAGGCCAACGAAGAGATCATTGCGAAGAACGTTACAGAAAATCTCTACAAGCGTCATATCGCTCCCGTGTTTTTAGGAGCCTGAGTAAAACAGGAAGGAATCATGGCTAGCATTTTTAATCTTGAAGGCAAATCGGCGGTTGTGATCGGCGGAACATCCGGAATTGGACGTGCCCTGAGCCTGGGGCTTGCCGAGGCCGGAGCAGACGTGGTTGCGTCGGCGCGGCGCATGGAACACGTGAACGACACGGCAATGGAAATTGAGCGGCGTGGGCGAAAGACGCTGCGGGTTCACTCTGACCTGGCTGATCGCGGTTCGCTGGAAGAGCTGCTGGCGGCTTGCCTCAAGGGCCTCGGCAAAGTGGATATCCTGATCAACTGCGCCGGCAAAATCAAGCGCGCACCCACGCTGACGATGCCGGAAGAAGAGTGGACGGATATTATCGACACCAATCTGACCGGGTCAATGCGCGCATGCCAGATATTCGGTAAGCACATGCTGGAGCGCAGCTATGGCCGGATTGTGAATATCGCATCGCTGAACAGCTTTGTTGCGCTGAGCGAGGTTGCCGCATACGCGGCAAGCAAGGCCGGACTGGTGTCACTTACGCGTTCGCTGGCGGTGGAGTGGTCGAAGAAAGGCGTAACGGTGAATGCAATTGCGCCGGGAGTTTTCCGGACAGCGCTGAACGCAGACCTGCTGGACAACACGCCACGCGGGCAGGAATTGCTGATGCGCACGCCAATGGGGCGGTTTGGAAAAACAGAAGAGCTCGTCGGTGCGGCGATTTATCTTTCGTCAGACGCAGCTTCGTTTGTGACCGGACAGACCATTGTGGTCGATGGCGGCTTTCTGGCCAGCGGCGTGAACCAGTAGCTTAGAGCGGTACCAGAATTGGTGTACCCCGAACAAAAAAGCGCAGGTCGCTCCGCTTCGCTCCCTTCGGTCACTTCAGTCGGAATGACAACCCGTTGCATGGGGTACGGCTAAGCATGTCTGCGTCAGATTCTCATCGTTACTACCGCTTCTCCTCTACGATCGCCAGGTCCCATGGCTTGAGCGTCACCTGTTGGGAATGTGCGATAGCATCGTCCGTCAACAGGTCTTTGCCAGCCGCGTAGGAATAGGCGAACGTCGCGTCTTTTCCGGAATAGTTGAAGTAGTAATGCAGGCGATTGCCGAGCCGGTCGATTCCGGTTACGGCGTGAATTGCTTTCGGAAGCTCCTGGTCCGGACCTGTGAGGCCAGCCTGTTTGAGCGCATCCAGCAGAATCGCATGTTGCAGGCCATCGCTCAAATAGGTTCCTTCGTAGAGCAGCGTGCCTTTGCCGTATTGATTCTCCGTAATTGCCGGCCAGCGTCCAATGAAGGGGTCGTCGTAGTAGGCCAGCGCCTTCGCATGCTCCGGCATCAGGAACTCGGCCCAGTACATGACCTTGTTGTCTTTGCCGGTATGGAATGGGTCGCCTTTGAGCGCGAGCGGATGCTCGAGGTTGGAAAACTCCTGATAACTGAAGCCAGCGGCTTGGCGCAGCGGACCGGGAGCGCGGACCCAGCGGACGGCGGAATTCTCATTGGCAAACCCGCTCTTGAAGGTCATCACCACATGCCCGCCGTTCTTGACATAATCGGAGATGCGCTGGAGCAGCGCATCATCGGAGATATAAAGCATGGGCACGATCAGCAGCTTGTATTGCGAGAAGTCAGTAGATTCCGGAAATACAAAATCACAACCCACATTCAGGTCGTAGAGGGTCCTGTGCATCTGTTGGACCAGCGAATCGTAGTCCGCAACTGGAGGTGTAAATGACCAACGCGGGCCTTTCATGCTGAAGGGCATAAAGCTGATTGCGTTCAGGGAGTCGCGGCTCCACAGAATCGCGACTTTATTGTGAAGCTGCATGCCGACCAGTTGCGGGCCAATCTTCTCGAGCTCGTGTCCGGTGCGGGAGACTTCGCTGTAGGCGCGGTTCGGCTCGAAGTCGTGGCCCAGAATGCCTTTCCAATATGTCTCCTGTCCAGCAGGAATTGAAGCCCAGTGCCAGTACTCCACCATATCGGCGCCATTCGCGATATGCGTGTACACGTCTTCGCGCCATTGCCCGTCATAGGGCGGATATTGAAATGCCGACGACCAGCCGATAGTCTGCGCATTGGTCTCGGTTACAAGAAAGTTGCCGCGCTTGAGGGAGCGCGCATAGTCCTCGCTCAGCGACTGTGATGATCCATCGTTTTCATTCTGAGTTCCGTGGTAGTTGTTCATCGAAGCGATATCCAGAGATGAAGCAACCGCTTCTTCATTTACATCCGTCTTCATGCCGCCGGCGAAATCCGTCGTCACGAACTGGTCGGGACGGCGATACTTCCTCACCAGCGCGGCCTGCCATGCGAGATAGCGCGTGACCCTGATCTGCTGCCAGCGCGTCCACTCCAGTTTGTAGCTGGTGCTGGTGGCAGAGTCGCGGGTGGGCATGTCCGCCCAGGAATTTACGTCTTCACCCCAGTAGTTGAGGAACCAGGCTTTGTTCAGATTGTCCGTGGTGCCGAACTTCTTCTTCAAATGATCCACGAATCCGGTGAACACGTCCGGATTCGATGCTCCGTTGGAATACGTCTCATTATCAATCTGCCAGCCAATTACGTAGGGATTGTTCCTGTAGTGTTCGACGAGATTGGTAATCACGCGCTTTGCGTAGAAGCGAAACGTCGGGTTGTCGAAGTCCATGTTCTGGCGCATGCCGTAGAACACCTTTGCTCCGCCCAGCGGCCGCGCGAGAATTTCGGGGTGCTCCTTGTAGAGCCAGGTGGGAATTGAGTAAGTCGGAGTGCCCATGATGACCTTGATTCCGGCCTTGCCCATGGCATTCACCACGCGGTCCATCCATGCGTACTCGAAATGGCCGTCTTCCGGCTCCCACAGGCTCCATGTTGACTCGCCCATACGGACTACATTGAGTCCGGCGGCCTTCATCAGCTTGATGTCCTGGTCCAGCCGTTCGTAGGGTTCATATTCGTGATAGTAGGCCGCGCCGTATAGGATGGTAGGGAGGTGAACGGTTGGTTTGGCAAAAGTGGCAGTGTCAGGAGCAAGCTCGGGTCGCTGCTGCTTCTCAGCTTTCTGCGCGCCGAGACAAACTGAACTGCTCACGAACAGCAGAAAAACAAGCAAGAGACCTACGCCGCGATTTTTGTTCACGCCTCATTGGCTCCTTACTATTGGGAATTGACCGGGCCATCTTTCACTCCGCGTACCCAAAGCGCTCTTACGTCGCTGGAACTGCGCAGCGCGATGGGTTCGACTCCAAGCGGAGTCTTGACGTGGAAGAAGTCTGCGCCTTCGACGTTCTGCAGAACAAACCCAGGGCGCGCATCCGAAGAGATGGCGGCAATTTCAATTCCGCTCAACTCGACGTTCTTGACGTGGCGCAGATAGAAGCCTTGCGATGGTGTCGCTCCAAACATGTTGGGCTCCGGATACTTCTTCTCGTCCTCGGGAGGCATGAGCGCGGCCTGCTCTTTTGTTCCGCCTCCGCGGTGCTGCATGTAAATGTTCTGGAGCTTTACGTCTTCAATCTCGTAGCCTGGAACTCCGCTGATGATGGAACTGATTTGCGACGCCGCATTGGAGCAGACGATGTTGCTGAGCGTCACTCTGCGGAGCGCGCCGGTTTTCGTGGATCCCGCAGGGCCGCGCAGCCGGCTGCCCAAGCGCATGAAGATTGGCGCGGTCCGGATGTCGCGCCTGGTGATGTTGGTGATGGTCACGTCTTCCAGAAGTGCGCCGTCCACAGTTTCGAGCGCTAGTCCCTGGCAGTCTTCAAAGATGCAGTTGGTTATAGCGATGTTTTTGAATCCGCCGTTCGACTCCGTACCCAACTTGATGCGGCCTGTGTGCCATGCTCCGTGCGTGTCTTCAGGAAATTTTTTCCAGGTGCCGTCGAGCATTGTGCCGAGTTGGTAGCCCCCGGTTACGAAGCAGTTTGCGATCGTAAGATTTTCCGTGGACCGAGCGTAGCCGAGAGCATAGCTGCTCTTGGGAACGATGGCGTCGTCCCAGGGCGAGTTCACAGCGCAGTTGGTAACT
>JBOGMA010000586.1:0-4968 GCA_050746465.1 Acidobacteriaceae bacterium | reverse complement strand
CGGATGGTGTTGTCGTTCGGCTTGTCCGATCCATTTTTGCAATCCGTGAGGATCGTCGCGCCATAGGCTCCTGTGGCGTCGGTTAAGTCGATCCACTGGTGCGCGAGCACCTCGAATTTGCGCGGGGCCGCGTTCGGACGCTGGATGGTGCCGATGCCGAGGTTGTAGGTTGCCAACCCGTTGTGCGCGGTCAGTTGGAAAACGGCTTTCAGGTTGGATTCGCGCGTGTTCCAGTTGAGATCGTACATTACCACAACACGCTTACCGGCCTCGCCCGCCGCCAGCATAATGGTCTGCAGGAATTTTGATCCCGCGGTTGAGCGGCTGACCTCAATGGCGACACGCGCAGGCCCGTTTTCTACTATGCGGACGGCTGCCGGCCCGCTTACATACTCACGCGGAGGCGCCTGCTCCTGGTCCCAGTCCATGTTCCACGCCGGCCATTGTTCAGGGTTGTCATAGGAAATCGCCAGCCGCATCGGTCCGGCAAGCAGTTCCTTGTGAATCTGCTTGTCGAAGATGCTGGCGATATCGCCGTTCTTGTCCAGGGTGACACGGTAATACTGGTTTTCAAGGGAATTCTGCGATACATGAAGCGAGCTGTTTGCCACTTCGTGATTCGCCGGGCGCACACTGTACACCGCGTATCCCACAGAAGGCGTTTTGGCGAGGAAGATTACTTTGCCGTTGGAGACTTGCGCCGGGGTTGTTTTGTCATCCGGACCGGTCACCGTGACGGACTGCGTTCCGCCCGGGAGATCGAGCTTTGCGGCGACTACGCCTGACCTTTCGATGTTCAGCGGATTGTAGACAACCACGGGAACGCCTTCGGCCTGAGTGTTCATTGCCGATGCGACGGCTTCCACCCCGCTGCGCATGACTCCGGCGAACTGGTTCATGGCGATCACATCGTCATTCCACGCGAATTCATACGCTTTGGGCGTTGCGGTGCCCGCCGCCAGATCATGAAACTGCCCGCCCATCACCAACGTCCACGCATCATTCAGCCGCTGGATGGGATACTCACGTCCTCCGAGCCATGCGGCCGCCACTGACGCCTTTTCCGCGGCATCGGCAAGCAATTCCTCCTTGCGAAGCCACCGCTTCTGATATGCCTGCGAGGTAAGCGAGCCCGCGGAGTGGTTGGTCAACTCCATCTCGCCCGTGTATTCAGGGAGTCGCGCTTCTTCCGCCGGGGTGATGTCCAGGAACATCTGGTCAGCTCTCGATGAGACGACATGAACGGGGCCGTCGCCCACCGACACTTCCGGCCAATTCGGATGCGCTTCGCCGCGCATATCAAAGTATCCCGGAGGCGGCAGGCTGACTTTGCCGTGGGTGACGATGGCCTCGAGTCGCTTGACCGAATCCTCGTCCGGCGCCCCGCCAATATCGCCCGTGCCGAAGTAGTGGTAATCGGTGTAGACGCCGGTGACTTTGCCGTTGTTCTCCACGCGCGTGGCCCAGTCGCCCTGGAAGCGGTCGAGATCACGATTCGCCTTCGCCTGCTTCAGAGCTCCTAATTGTTGCCTGAGCGATATGTACTTCTGAATGTCTTTCGGATCGTAGGGGTGCCCTGCCGCGTGGTCGGCTTCCGCCCTCGTCATCAGATCGTGCATCTGTTTCTGCAAAGAAGCGATGGCCGTATCGGGCGGTTCCGGGGGCAATGGCTTGCTCAGATCCGTATCGATTCCGCCGGAATACGAGCCGGGGTTCAGCGCGGCAATCACGCTTTTTCCATCGGGGCCAATCCACACGCCAACATTAAAAGGAGTGCCTTCCGGAGTTCTCTCCATGGAGTCCGGCCCGCCGCCGGGCGCCGAGGACCCCCAGGTCAGCTTCTGCGTCGAAAAGCCCTTTACTCCCGAATGAGCAAGGATCGAAGGCAGGTCAGCCGGAAATCCGAAGCAGTCGGGAAGCATGTATTCGGCGCTGGCAATTCCGAACTCCTTCCTGAACCAGTCGTTGCCATAAAGGATCTGCCGGATGATAGACTCCGCGCTCGGAGCGTTCACATCTCCTTCTTCCATGGAAGAGCCTGCCGGATACCAGCGCCCTTCGGCGACATATCGCTTCAGGGTGGCGAAATCCGCCGGATCATATTCCTTCATCAGCCGATAACGGTTGGCGCCCGAGAAATTGAAGATGTAATGCGGATACTTCTGGAACAATGCGAAATTCTGGTGCATGGTGTTGGGAAGGTACTCATCGATGACCTGCGGATACTCCCAGCGCCATTCCGTGTCGAGGTGCGCATAACCCACCACATAGAGCGTAGGCTGTTTGTCCAGATTGGGCTTGGTTGTGGTTGTGGTTTGTGCAGCAGCCGAACCGATCAGGATCGTACTGAGAAAGACAGCGGAAGATATCAGTGAAATCGCGGATTTTGGCGACATTAACAAGCTCCGAAAGAAGTTGAACGGCAGAGGCACTATCAGGACGAAACCGGCAGGGCATAATCCAACTTTGTTCATACCAGTCAGGAAGTTTTATTCAATTTCGCCAAACCTCGCGCGGCTGCAAAGGCAGTTCCGGAGGATGATGGCGGGATCGTTTCCACTGGAGGGCAAATGATGGTATCGTTTCCACTCCGAGTGGCTAAAAACATAGACCCGTAAATATATCCCTGTCAACCAGAATCCCGATTCAGGGCTCCGGGAGACGGTTACGAATAGGAGCGTAGGCGATCGATTGTTAATTATTTCGAATTTCGGGGTTCCTGGCTCCGGGAACCATCCCGATTCGTCTCGGGGTGCCTGCACCCGCGAGAGGGCGTGGAAAGGTATCCACAGCGCTCACTATAAAAACTATTGACAGTCCGAAAGGATCGTCCTATAGTTTGGGCTGCTTGGAAACGTTACCACACAGCGCGCCCATTTTGGACGAAAAAACCTCCGAGCAAAGTGCAAGAAGCGGTTGAAGTTCTACCCGGCACGATGACATCCAGCAGAGATGCGGGTTTGCACCTCAGCCTTTATTGGCATCGGCCACACCGGAGGGCCTCGGTTGACCGGTATGACCCGATTTAGAGACGAGAAGCGCAGGGCAATTTAACTAGGAGGACAGAGACAAACATGAAACGTCGATTTGGATATAGTCCTGATCGCTGGTTGCGGATAGCGTTGCGAGCTTCGCTCGTCGCGGTTACTCTCGCCTGTCTGCTTTTGACAGCGCGAACGCTTTCCGCGCAAGCCGTTGCCGGCATGACAGGCACCATTACTGATTCAACGGGGGCCGTAATACCGAATGCCCAGGTGACCATCACCAATGTAAATACAGGAGCGACCAACCACTCGGTTACAAGCAGCGCCGGCACCTACAGTGTCAGGGGGCTCCTTCCCGGAACCTACTCGCTCACCGTCGAAGCAACTGGATTCCAGAAGTCCGTGCAGAACGGGGTTCAGGTTGAGGTCAGCACGGTGGCAACGATCAACGCGACTCTTCAGCCCGGATCAACCACCGAGGTTGTTGCAGTCACGGCCAATCCAGTTGCTCTAAACACCACCCAGCCGCAAATCGGAACCGTCCTAGAGCACGCGGTGGTGGAGTCGCTGCCGTTTGAAGTTGCAGGCCGCGGCCGCCAGATTGACCAGGTGCAGTTCCTGGCCCCCGGCGTTACCGGCAACACGTTTTCCCACCGCGTAGACGGCGGCGTGGACTTCGAGCAGGAAATTCTCTACAACGGCATTCCCGCGCCGCAACCGGAGACGGAAGGCTACACGGTCAATTTTAACCCGCCGTTTGAGATGGTGCAGGAAGTCAAGGTGGAGCGCACCACGTTTGCGGCCCAGTACGGCTTTGGGCAGGGCGCGCTGTCGTATCAGATGGCGTCAGGCACAAACAGGTTCCACGGGGACTTGTTCGAGATCAACCGCAACAGCATGTTCGACTCGGTGGGCTTCTTCAATGGCGGATATTGGAACCCGTCCAACGTCAAGGATGCTCCTCCCACCGATCACGAAAACAACTACGGCTTCACAGTCGCCGGGCCGTTTGTAATTCCCAAACTCTACAACGGGCGTGACAAGACGTTCTTCCACTACAGCCAGGAATGGTACAAACAGAACAGCGAGGATACGGATCCTTCAACCGTGCCGACCGCGCTTGAGAAGACGGGCGACTTCAGCGACTTCGTTGACGCTAGCGGTAAGGAGATTCCGATCTTTGTTCCGGCTAACGTTACGTGCGCCGGTTTGACTCCGGGCCAGCAGTTCCCCGGCAACAAGATTCCGGCGGAGTGCATCAGCGCCACGTCAGCCTCCCTGCTCCAGTATCTTCCTGATCCTGATCGTGCGGGCCTGGACAGCAACAAGACCTTCACTCCATTTCCAAACCCGAAGATTCAGCATGTCTGGGGCTTCACCATTGACCAAACGCTGACGCCAACCCAGCGTATCCATTGGAGCCAATGGCGTAACACCTTCAGCAACTATACCTTTGACAATGCTCCGTTTGTAGTCATGCCGAATCCGCTCAACAGCATGAAGTATGAGCCGGCCACCGGCAGCGGGTTCCTGTTGAACTATGACTGGGCGATTTCTCCGAACAAAATGCTGACCCTGGGAGCGGGCTGGATTGGCGAAATCAATAACCAGTTCAACCAGACAAAATACAGCTTTTCGGCGATTCAAGGCGGCGTGATTCCGCCGTATATCACCTTCGACGGGCAGCATTCACCGACAGATTGGGGTACTCAAGGCTCGTGGCTGCAATCCATCAACCGCAAGCTCGGCGTGGCGATCATGGGGAACCTGCTCTGGACTCACGGCCGGAACACCTTCAACATCGGCGCCGAAGTTCGTCGCAGTCTGCAGGATGACAACGAAGACCAGACCGCCGGCGGTCAATTCGCGTTCAGCCCAATCCAAACAGCAGATCCAAATAACCTTGGCAGTACCGGGAGTTCCTTTGCCAGCTACCTGCTGGGACTTCCCAACTCGGCCAACCGCAGCAACTCGCAGGAGTTGC
>JBOGMA010000585.1:0-1969 GCA_050746465.1 Acidobacteriaceae bacterium | reverse complement strand
TGCGGCCCATTCGGCGCGACCATGACTGTGGCTTTCAGCATCGCAAAGCCGCGCATCCGGATTTCCATTTTCCACGGCCCATCGGCGAGATCGGGAAACGCGTACAGCCCCTGCTCGTCGGTCACGGTCGAGAACTGCTTCCCGTCCTGGCTCACCGTCACCGTGGCCCCCGGCACCGGCACACTCCCGACAAACACCTGCCCGTGATACTCCGTCGCCCACGCGCTCGCGCAGATGAGCAGCATTGCAATGCAGGCTGCCCAGAGAATCCGGAGCCATCGGAACCCGCCAGCGCTGCGGAACTCCCGGATCATCGTGCGGTCTCCTTCACTGATAAAGACACTGCGGCCCGGCGATTCGCTCCGCCGCGGATGATGGAAGTACTTTCACTTTACCCTCAAGCCAGTAATGTTCTAGGGGGGCCGCTCGCGGATGCATATTATTCGGGAGAGAACCGAAATCGTGAGGGTCATTTGTACTCCAAGGTACGAGATTGCCACGTTGTTGGCAATGCGGAATCCCTGAGCAAACCGCACCTCGATAACGTCCTGTGGACGTAACCTGGTTCTTCTCACACGGAGGCGTCAATGGCCGGTCCACGTCCGCAGATGAGATGTTCGCTGATCCTCTTTCTTTTCGCTCTGCTTCCGTCTGCCGCTATTGCTCAGTCGTCAGCGGAGCCCGCCAAAGCGCTCACGTTCGAGTTCGCCAGCATACGGCAAAATATCGACCGGCAGATCCGTTGGCGCATGTCTTTTACGACCAATGGCGTCAGCGCCGTCGACGTCACTCTGCAATACGTGCTCGAGGAGGCATACGGCCTCTACGACTCGAAGCGCTGGTCGGGCGGGCCTGGCTGGCTAAGCGAGCGGCGCTTCAACATCGAGGCGCGATTTGACCCTGCCGAGTACAAGGACATTACCCTGGCGAAGCGCCGCATTATGTTACAGCACTTGCTTGCCGATCGATTTGGGCTAGTCGTGCATCATGAGCCGAAAGAGCTGCCTGTATACGCGCTGGTCGTTGCGAAGCAGCGTCCAAAACTCGTTGTACGGAAAACGACGGATCTGAATCCCAAAAATATATATGGTTCGAGCTGCCTTATCACCCGCGATAGTTTGAATCACGTGGAGATGAAAGACTGCACTACGCATGATTTCGTCTCTGTACTGACACCCATGGTCGCATCGGATCTCGGTCGCAACATTGTCGATGAAACTGGCCTGACCGGACATAACGATTTCGACCTCTCTTGGAGCCCTGAGGACCCCGCTGCAGCCGCGCGTCTCAATTCTGGTGCTCCCACCATCTTTACCGCGCTCGAAAAGGATCTCGGCCTCAAGCTGAAACCGGCAAAAGCGATGCTCGACACCATCGTCATCGATCGCATCGAGATGCCGTCGCAAAACTGATCTGGAGGGCCGACAGTCGAGAGAGGCAAGGACGACAAGAATCCAAATATAAGCCTATAGAGATTCCCTATTGAGCCGCTAGCCGATGGGAGAGGAGCATGTATTGCCGCGCACCGATCCCGTAATTCGGTCGATCATTCCGCGGAGCGCGGATGGATTTAGTTCGGCGAGGGATGATCGACGTGATGGATCACCAGCACCGGCACCTGCGTCTTCTGCGCTTCCAGCTTCAGGTCAAGTTGCTCCTGGATTGCCGTGAACAGCGGCGGAGCCGCATTCGCCGCATCAGCGGACGGCGGAGGTATCTTCACCCCCATCCCCACAAATTGCGACTCATCCGGAGTCCACTTCAGAGTGAAATCCCACCGCCCCGTAAGCCCCGTCCTATCCACCACCGGCCGGTCGAGCACCGTCGACTGCATCAGGTGGGTGAAGTCGCCCATGGTCGCGTTCATCACGTGCAGCGTGCCAATTGGTCCAAAGAACAGCCCCGGCAGTCCTTTGGGATTGCTGGTGTTCTGCTTCATTTTTGGCCCATTCTTCCCCACTACCAGCAC
>JBOGMA010000584.1:0-2680 GCA_050746465.1 Acidobacteriaceae bacterium | reverse complement strand
CAGGATGTGAGCGCCGGAAGCCCCAGGGTTTCCGGCGCTTTATTTTTCGGAGGCGATTTCGAGCACTTTCTTCGCTACGGCTTCGGCGTTGTGGCGAAGCACGTCGCCTTCTGCGGCGAAGTTCCCGGTGATGCAACGGATTCCCATCGCCTCGATCCGCTCGATGTCGGGCTCAATCACTTCCGCTCCCTGGACGGCATATCGTTCGCGGAGCGCGTCCGATACGGGAGCTGTGTTGAGCAGCGCGTAATCGAACACGGGCTGGCGGGTGTGCGCGTAGATTCGCTGAATGTGCTGGGAGGCGGAGAGGTGCAGGCTCTCGTTGGCCTGGGTCATGAGATTGGCAATGTAGACGCGGGTGCCTTTAGCGGCGGCGAGAGCTTCGGGAATTCCCTGCACCAGAAGATTGGTGATGAGGCTGGTGTAGAGCGAGCCGGGACCGAGGGTGATGAGGTCGGCTTCGGCGATGGCGGCGAGCGTTTCGGGCAGCGGTTCGACCACGGCTGGATCGAGGCGGAGTTCGACGATCTGCTCTTTGCTGGCGGTGATGTTGGTTTCGCCGCGAACAACCGCGCCGTTTGCCATGTGGGCAACCAGGGTCGAATTGGTGAAAGTTGCCGGGTAGATTTGTCCGCGCATGGCGAGGACTTCGCCGGCGAACTTGAGCGCGTGGCCGAAGTCGCCGGTCATCTCGGTGAGGGCGGCGACGAAGAGGTTTCCGAAGCTGTGGCCTTCGAGTTCGCCTCCGGCCTGAAAGCGATGCCGGAAGAGACGGGACATGAGGTGCTCGTCTTCGGAGAGCGCGACCATGCAGTTGCGCAGGTCTCCGGGCGGGAGCATGTTGAAGTTCTTGCGCAGGCGGCCGCTGGAGCCGCCGTCATCGGTAACGGTTACGACGGCGGTGAGATCGCGGACGCGATGGGGCGAGCCGGCCGGAGATCCCGCGGCAAGCGCGGAGGGCGCGAAACGTTTGAGGCCGCGCAGTAGTGTTGAAAGACCCGTTCCGCCGCCGATTGCCACAACCCGGAGTCCGCTCCGTTCGATGGGGCGAAGAGCCGGGGAGGTCGCAATCGGGGAAGAGTCCATAGAACAGTGTAGATCAGAGGATTTTCCCAAACGCGCGGCGGCTTCTGCGCTGTCGTCAGGCCTGGATTTCAGGATAGAGCAGTTCGGTGAAGCGGGGGTCGTCGGCCATGTCGATGAAGTCGGAATCGCTGCGCGCCTGAATGCGGCATTGGGAATTCAGATCGATGGCCCGGTGGAGATGGTCGAGGCACTCTTCGGCTTGCCCGGTGATGCTGTTGAGGACGGCAAGGCCGTAATGAGCGCAATCGGCCAGGGTGTTGTTCTTGAGCAGGTTCTCGAACTGGTCGCGCGCGTCCTCGTAGTTGCCGGTATTGAGCAGAGAGACGGCGTAGTCGTAGCGCTCCTCGGCGCTGTTGAAGGCCAGACCATTCTTTTGCCTGTTGCGCTCGCACACGGCCAGGTAAGTACGCGACCTCTCAAGCAGTTCGGGCGCGCCGTCGCGGGTCAGCTTTTCAAAGAGCACGCGAGCCTTTTCGAACTTGCCTTCCTGGATCAACTGCACGGCGTTCTGGTACTGGGAGAACGACGGATGGAGGGCTGGCTTGGCGGGTGGCGCTTTCTTGCCCCCGGTGATGGTGCGCAACCCTTTTGATTTTCCGCTTTCCTGGCGAGCTTCCGGCATCGAAGAGATTCCCTACGTAGAAGTGCTGCTAAAGTCGCATTTATACGCAGAAGCGTTCGCCACGTCAAGCCGCGCGCCTGATGATCGTTGCCTGTAGCGAACCACGGGCCCTGGACGCCTATGTTGTAGGATTCAAAAATCAGAGATTCATCTTCTATTTGCGGGGAGAAAGAATGTCCACATCGCGACGCGATTTCCTGAAGAGCACTTTGATTGCCGGAGCGGGCGCGGTGCTGCCGTCATCCAACGCCACGGCGGCAATTGCAGAGTCGAAGGCGGCTTTGCCTGGATCACAGGCGGCGGAACCGATGGGTGGTCCCGGCCCAGGACAGGGATATACGCGCGGTTTGGGGATTTATCCGGGTGCGCCCGAGGAGGACTTCAGCCCCACGCTGGTGATTGATAAGTCGACCTATCGCAACCTTGCCTTGATGCGGCCGGCGTACCACTCAAGCAGCTATGACTACAATCTGACGGCGCAGCTTGTGACCGACGGGATGAAGGACACGAAGCTGCCTGATTGGATCGGAGTAACGATCAATCCCTTCCAGACCCTGCAGATAAACGAGCGGCAGATTGTGGTGGACCACTTCAACGCGGCGATGCTTCCGCTTACAGGGCCAACGCCTTCGGTGCAGATTCAGATTGGGGGAGAGGCTGCTCCGGCTGTTGACCGTATCGAAGTGTTTGTTGCTCTGCCGCATCAGTTGCCGGCCTCGGATTTGAAGTGTGGCGTGTCGGTGTCGGACGACGGGCGAGTGTGGCGGGAGATGGGCAGCGCGACGACTCCAAAGGCGGTTTCTCCCGCGCAGTTCCCTCCTGATCTGGTGCGGTTCTCAAGCCTCTACAATCCATCGATTGCGCTGAAGGAGGTATGCCGCAGCCGCTACTACAAGGTGGACCTGAGCGCGCCGCTGTTGCCGGAGATGTCGATGTTCAGTTCGCTGTGGCAGATTGGGCAGGTTGGTTTCT
>JBOGMA010000583.1:0-11060 GCA_050746465.1 Acidobacteriaceae bacterium | reverse complement strand
CTGCCACACAGCGCACGCGCCTCGTATTGTCCGCGCCGGAAATCGACTGGAAATACGCGGCTATCGAGCGCCTCAATAAAAACACCCTCAAAACTTCGCTGATCCCCTTCGATCTCGGCAAGCTGGTCATCGATCACGATCAAAGCCAGAACCTCGAACTCGAGCCCGGGGATGTCGTCACCATCTTCTCCCAGGCCGATATCCACGTACCACTCGCGCAGCAGACGAAATTCGTTCGCCTGGAAGGCGAGTTCGTTCATGCCGGCACCTACAGCGTAAAACCGGGAGAGACTCTGCCGGAGTTAATCGCGCGCGCCGGGGGCCTCACGCCGGAGGCATATCTTTATGGCTCGGAGTTCACGCGCGAATCCACCCGGGTCATTCAACAGCAGCGCATCAACGAATACGTTCAGAACCTGGAAATGGAGATCTCGCGCGGAGCCATCGCACAGAGCTCATCCGCTGTCTCAAGCGCGCAGGACCTTGCCAGCGCCAACGTGGCGGCCGCCAGCGAGCACCAACTCATCGCGCGACTCCAGCAGGTACGGGCCACCGGCCGTATCGTTCTCGAAGAAAAGCCCAACAGCTCCGGCGCGGCATCTCTCCCGCCCGTCCAACTTGAGGACGGAGATGAATTCATCGTGCCGCCGGTTCCAGCCAGCGTGAACGTGGTCGGCGCCGTCTACGATCAGAACTCGTTCCTTTATGTTGGAGGGAGGCGGGTTGCCGATTACCTGCATCTCGCCGGCGGTCCCAACCGCGACGCGGATCGCAGGCACGCCTTCATCATCCGTGCCGACGGCTCGGTGGTCAGCCGTGGCTCAGTCAATGGAATCTGGGGAAATGGCTTTGATTCCCTCCGCGTCCACCCCGGTGATACCATCGTCGTTCCGGAGAAGACCTACGGGCCCTCCTTCATGCGCGGGTTCCTCGAGTGGTCGCAACTCTTCTCGCAGCTCGCGCTGGGCGCGGCAGCCGTCAGCATCATTCATTAACCGGACGGTGACGAGATGCAGCTTATGAACAACACCATTCTGGTGACCGGCGGCGCGGGATTTATCGGCACCAACTTCGTCCTTGAGTGGATGGCAAAAACCGACGCCCGCATCGTGAATCTCGACCTGCTCACGTACGCTGGGAATCGCCGCAACCTCCAATCCGTTGAAGGTCACCCGCGCTACACGTTTGTTCATGGAGACATTGGCGATGAAACGCTGGTCGGCTCACTTCTTCGCGAGCATCAGCCGCGCGCCATCCTCAACTTCGCGGCCGAGAGCCATGTCGATCGCTCCATCGCCGGCCCGTCCGCGTTCCTGCAGACGAACATCATGGGAACCTTCGCCCTGCTCCAGCAGGCCAGGCTCTGGTGGGAGTCGCTGCCGCCTTGCGACAGGACCGGCTTTCGATTTCTGCACGTCTCAACCGATGAAGTCTACGGAACCCTGAAGCCCGAAGATCCCGCATTCCAGGAAACAACTCCCTACGCGCCCAATAGTCCCTACGCCGCGTCCAAGGCATCATCCGACATGCTGGTGCGCGCCTGGCATCATACCTACGGCCTTCCCGTGCTCACCACGAACTGCTCCAACAACTACGGTCCCTGGCAGTTTCCTGAGAAGCTGATTCCTCTCATGATCCTGAACGCGCTTGAAGGCAAGCCGTTGCCCGTCTACGGAGATGGCCAGAATATCCGCGACTGGCTCTTTGTCGAAGATCACTGTGCCGCCATTTGTCGCGTGCTTGAAAGCGGCCGAGTCGGCGAAACCTACAATATTGGAGGCAGCAGCGAGCGCCGCAACATCGAGGTGGTAACCGCCATCTGCGAAATTCTCGACGAACTCGCTCCGGACCCCTCCATCGGCAAACGAACCGGGCTCATCGCCTATGTCAAAGACCGCCCCGGCCACGACCGACGCTATGCCATCGACTCCACAAAAATACAACGTGAACTGAATTGGCATCCCGCCCAACCCTTTGAAACCGGAATTCGCCGCACCATCGAGTGGGTGCTCGCCCACCTCGACTGGGTCAACGACATCCGCTCCGGAGCCTACCATCAGTGGATCGAGCAAAATTACGCGGAGAGGCTGGCGCAATGAAGGGAATCATTCTTGCCGGAGGCTCAGGCACGCGCCTCTACCCCGTCACCCACGTTGTTTCCAAGCAGTTGCTGCCGGTTTATGACAAACCGATGATCTACTATCCGCTCAGCACCCTCATGCTGGCCGGCATTCGCGACATGCTCATCATCTCCACCCCGCAGGACACCGGCCGCTTTGCTGAACTGCTCGGTGACGGCAGCCGCTGGGGTATCCAACTCTCATACGCGGTGCAGCCCAAGCCTGAGGGCCTCGCGCAGGCCTTCCTTATCGGCAAGGAATTCATCGGCAGCAGCCCCAGCGCGCTGGTGCTTGGCGACAACATCTTCTACGGTCAGACCCTCAGCCACCAGCTCAAGCGCGCCGCCTCCAAAGACAAAGGCGCTACCATCTTCGCCTATCAGGTGCAGGACCCTGAGCGCTACGGAGTTGTCGAGTTTGACGCGCAGGGCCGTGCCATCAGCCTCGAAGAAAAGCCGGTCAAGCCAAGATCGAAGTGTGCCGTGACCGGCCTCTATTTCTACGACAACAACGTTTCCGCCATAGCCGCCGCACTCAAGCCATCGGCGCGCGGCGAGCTTGAAATCACCGACCTGAACCGCTGCTATCTTGAACAAGGACTGCTCGACGTGGAGCATTTGGGGCGCGGAATGGCCTGGCTCGATACCGGAACCCACGACTCTCTCTTCGACGCCTCCATGTTCATCCAGACCATCGAGCGGCGTCAGGGCGTCAAGATCGCCTGCCCGGAAGAAATCGCCTATCGCTTCGGATATATCAATGGCGCCGATCTTGAAGCCCTCGCCCATCCCGTCCGCAAAAGCGGCTATGGCCAATATCTGCTTTCGCTGCTCGACGACTCGCGCGGCTCGCAGGAATCCGCCTGATGAACATCCAGCAGACAGCCCTTGAAGGCGTGCTCATCTTCACGCCCAAAAAGTTCTCCGACTCCCGCGGAGCTTTCTGGGAAACCTATAACGAACGCCTGATGCTGCAGGCCGGCGTGCCCCCGGAGTGGAAGCAGGACAATACCTCCGTCTCGCGGAAGAATGTGATTCGCGCGATTCACTACCAGATCACCCAGCCACAGGGAAAGCTCGTTCGCGTAACTTACGGCGCGGTTTTCGATGTTGCAGTTGATCTGCGCCGCGGCTCCCGCACTTTCGGCCGTCACATCGGAGTCGAGCTGTCCGAAGAAAACGGAGCCATGCTCTGGATTCCGCCTGGTTTCGGCCATGGCTTCGCAGTCCTCAGCGATCAAGCAGGTTTCGCCTACAAAGTTACCGACTACTACTCTCCAGCCGGCGAGCGGACTATCCTCTGGAACGATCCGACGCTCGCCATCCCATGGCCCGTTGCCGCACAGGACGCCATAGTTTCCGCAAAAGACCAGCAGGGAACCCGCTTCGATGAAGCTGAGGTCTTTCCGTGAAGCGAATCCTGATTCTCGGCGCGAACGGCCAGTTGGGAATTGAGTTGCAGCGCACCTTTCGCGACACCGGCCAGGTCATCGCTCTTGATCGCGCCCTGTGCGACCTGAGCAACCCGGATAGCATCCGCGCCGCGATTCAGAACGCCCATCCCGAGATCATCCTGAACGCCGCCGCCTACACGGCGGTGGACCGTGCCGAGTCCGAGCCCGACCTCGCTATGCGCATCAACGGAGAAGCGCCGGGCATCCTCGCCGAGGAAGCGAAGAAGCAGAATGCTCTCTTCATCCATTACTCCACCGACTACGTCTTCGACGGCACAAAATCCGAGCCTTGGATTGAACAAGACCGCACGCACCCGCTCAACGTCTACGGAGCCACCAAACTCGCCGGCGAGCGCAACATCCAGCAGGTTGGCGGAACTTTCTTCATTTTTCGCACCAGTTGGGTCTTCAGCCCGCATGGCAAGAATTTTCTGCTCACCATGCTGCGCCTTGGCCAGGAGCGCGAAGAGTTGAGAATTGTCAGCGATCAGCGCGGCGCACCCACGTCCGCGCTCGCCTTGGCAAACGCAACCCACGGCGTACTCGAGAATGCTGCGAAAGGCCAGTTGGAAGACAAAACCGGGATCTACCACATGAGCTGCGCGGGAGAAACCACATGGTGTGATTTCGCGCGAACCATCTTCCGGAAATCGCGCTCTGAAAAGTCCTGGGCTTCCGTCGTCGGCATTTCCTCGTCCGAGTACCCTACACCCGCGGCGCGTCCTGCCAATTCAATTTTGTCCAATAAAAAATTGTCAGATGTCTTTGGAGTCGCGTTACCTGTTTGGGAAGACGCGCTCGCAACCTCGCTGCGCAATCTTCAGGTGTGGAAGTCGGAGAATCCTAGTAGGCCCCCGACCGATTCAGCAGCACCAGTATCGTCTTGAAAAGAATTTTCAGCTCCATCCAGAAGTTCCACTGCTCCACATATTTCACATCCATCAGCACGCGTTCCGGATAGTCCACATTCGACCGCCCTGACACCTGCCACAATCCCGTAATTCCCGGGACGGCATAGGTGTAGGTGCGGAAATGCTCGCCATACTTCGGCCTTTCCTCATCCACAATCGGGCGCGGCCCCACTACGCTCATTTGTCCGGCCAGCACATTCAGCAATTGGGGAATCTCGTCCAGGCTTGTCTTGCGCAGCCATTGGCCGACCGGCGTTATCCGCGGGTCGTCCTTCAGCTTCTGCGTCCGCTCCCACTCCTCGCGCGCTTCAGAACTAGAGTGCAGATGCCGGTCCAGCACGGATTTGTTGTCTTCATACATCGTGCGGAATTTCCAGACGTACAACGGCTGCTGGTATTGTCCGATGCGGCGATGCCGGTAGAGAACCGCGCCCCGCGAAGTCAAGCGGATCAACGCCGCCACCAGCAATCCAAGCGGCAAGGCCACCGGCAGCACCATAAGCACCACCAGCAAATCCAAAAGCGGCTTCAGAACGCGATAGCGGAACGATCCAATCGGCAGGCCAGCGTAGGCCGCGTCAAACAACTCTGCGTGAACTGGCTCAGCAAATCCAACCCCATGAAAATGCGTTTCCGCATACGAACTATCTGTATAAATCTCTTGTGTGTCCATGCGCTGTAGGAGAACCAAGTCCTGTCCATTGAGTTTTCAACAAGTTCGCAACAAAAACTGCTGGAACGCGATCGGGAAAATTTACAGCGAAGTACGGCTCATCATCTGTGGCTCCTTCACACTTGCCACGATGCTAATGAATTAGTCTCGAAATATTGTTAAAATTCCGTTGCAATTTCTCTTGCGCTTCACAAATGTATATCGATCGGTGCGAGGGCGATGGTTAGCAATTTGACGAAAACCAACCGTTAAGGCCCATTTCGGGCGCATGCTCCAGATCGGAACCGCTGGTTCGCGGCACCCAAGGCCAGTGATGTATTCGGTTTCAGAGAGTGTTTGGACGGTCTGTATTCTGGCAATCCGAAAATACCAATCCGACGCGAATACAAATTCATTCCGGTGTTCCTTCAACTTCCAGCAAACGGAATTGTGTGATTGAAATTGCATTCTAACCTGTTCATGACCTTTGAAGCGATAACTAATTTGATACTGTATTTCTGCGTCGCCAAGCTATCTCTACGTCTCGCCGCTCTGGTATTCCCTGACATTTTTCTTCAAACTGGAAAGCATGCCTTCTGGATTGAGATCGCATCGTCGAAGCAACGCCTGTCAGAATTGCAGAGATCGTTTCCCTGGATTCACTGATGCCCACTGCTGAAGAATTTCACGCCGCCCAAGAGCTTGCCGCACGGCTCACGTCCGCCGTTCGCGGCGAGGTCCGCTTTGACGACGGCTCGCGCGCGCTGTACGCGACCGATGCTTCCAACTACCGCCAGGTCCCCATCGGCGTCGTTCTCCCTCGCGATACAGCGGATGTGGAAGCGACCATCGCCGTATGCCGCGAGTTCAATGCGCCCGTACTCTCGCGCGGCGGAGGCACCAGCCTCGCAGGCCAGTGCTGCAATGTCGCTGTCATTCTCGATTTCTCCAAGTACATGCGCGCCATTCAGTCTCTCGATCCCGACACTAAACTGGCGCGCGTCGAACCCGGCATCGTGCTCGACCGCGTGCGCGAAGCCGCCGAGCAGCACCACCTCACTTTTGCTCCCGATCCAGCCACCCATTCCCGCTGCACCATTGGCGGCATGATCGGCAACAACTCCTGCGGCGTCCACGCCCTCATGGGCGGCAAAACCGTCGACAACATTCGCTCGCTCGACATTCTGCTCTATGACGGAACCCGAATGACCGTCGGCGCAACCAGCGACGAAGAATTTGCCCGTATCATCGCCGCCGGAGGCCGCCGCGCCGAAATATACTCAGCGCTGGCGGGCATCCGCAGCCGCTTCGCGCCCCTTATTCGCGAGCGCTTCCCCCAGATTCCACGCCGTGTCTCCGGCTACAACCTCGACTCTCTGCTTCCCGAAAACAACTTCCACATCGCGCGCTCACTCGTCGGCACCGAAGGCACCTGCGTCACGGTTCTCTCCGCGGAACTGGAATTGATGCCCAGCCCACCCCATCGCCGGCTCGTCGTCGTAGGTTTCGCTGATCCCTTCACCGCTGCGGACAACGTCCCCGCCGTTCTCGAATACAAACCCATCGGCCTTGAGGGATTCGACTCCATGCTCACCGGCTTCATGCGCCGCAAGCATCTCGTCGAAGAAGAAGTGAAGCTACTGCCCGAAGGCAACGGCTATCTGCTCGTCGAGTTCGGCGGATGGACCCCCGAAGACGCCGACCAGCAGGCCAGCGACTTCTGCAAGGCCGCTGCATCTTTCTCAACCAAGCCCTCTGTCCGCCAGTACTCGCCCGACGAAGCCAAACACATCTGGCATGTTCGCGAAGCCGCGCTTGGAGCTACTGTCTTCGTACCCGGCGAGCCGCACGGCTGGGAAGGCTGGGAAGACTCCGCCGTTCCCCCTGAAAAACTCGGTTCCTATTTGCGCCAGCTTCAGGCGCTCATGGATAAATACGAATATCGCGGCCCCATGTACGGCCACTTCGGCCAGGGCTGCGTTCACCTGCGCATCAATTTTGATTTGGAGAGCACTGAAGGCATCGCCAAATACCGCGACTTCATCGACCATGCCGCCGACATCGTCGTCGCCCACGGCGGCTCATTTTCTGGCGAACACGGAGACGGCCAGTCCCGCTCCGCCCTGCTGCCAAAAATGTTCGGCCCCGAACTCATCCAGGCGTTCCGCGAATTCAAAGCCGTGTGGGACCCGCAAAACCGCATGAATCCCGGCAAGCTTTCCGGGCCTGAAATCTATAGCCCCACCGAAAACCTTCGCCTCGGCGCCGGCTATAAATCGCATCACGAAAATACCTTCTTCCAGTTTCCCAATGAAAAGGGTTCGTTCTCCGAGGCCACGCTGCGCTGCGTCGGAGTAGGTGCGTGCCGCAAAGTGGACGCCGGCTCCATGTGTCCCAGCTACATGGCTACACGGGAAGAGAAACATTCCACCCGCGGGCGCGCGCACCTTCTATGGGAAATGCTTGAGGGCAACATCCTCCCGCACGATTGGCAAAGCGAAGCAGTCAAGGAGTCGCTCGACCTCTGCCTCTCCTGCAAGGCATGCAAAACCGAGTGTCCGGTCAACGTGGATATCGCTACCTACAAGGCGGAATTCCTTGCGCACTACTATCAGCACCATCGCCATCCTCTGCGCGACTACGCCTTCGCATTCATGGACAAGTGGGCGCGCCTCGCGTCAGCCATTCCCGGCATCACGCCGAGCCTCGCCAACCTGCCCCTGCAAACGCCTGGCATCAGCAGCGCCGCCAAATCAATTCTCGGAGTCGCTCCTCAGCGAACACTCCCCAGGTTTGCGTCGCGCAGTTTTCAAAGCCAGCGCCTCGCATCTACCGGCAACGGATCCAACCCCGTCCTTCTATGGCCTGACACCTGGAACAACTACTACCATCCACAAACGCTCGCTTCCGCTCATCAGGTACTTGAAAGCGCCGGCTGCAGTGTGAACATTCCTAGTCAGCATCTTTGCTGCGGTCGTCCGCTCTATGACTTCGGTTTTCTAACCGCTGCACGCCGCTACCTGGAGCGCATTCTCAAAGACCTTGCTCCCGAAATTGACTCCGGAATGCCCATCGTGTTCCTCGAACCGTCCTGCGCCAGCGTCTTCCGCGAAGAACTTCCAAATTTCTTCCCCAAAGATTCCCGCGCCCTCCGCCTTCGTAACCAGACATATATACTGAGCGACTTCCTCACTCAGCGCGCGCCTGAATATCAGCCGCCCACACTCCTCGGCCGGAACATCGTGCTTCACGGCCATTGCCATCACAAATCTTTAATGAAGATGGATTCCGAGCTGGCCCTCCTCCAGCGAACCGGAGCCGAAGTCACCCTCCTCGACTCCGGCTGCTGCGGCATGGCTGGCCCCTTCGGCTTCGAACGCGAAAAGTTCGAGGTTTCGCAAACCCTGGCCGAACGCGTGCTCATGCCCGCCGTTCGCCAAGCGTCCCCGGAATCCCTCATTGTTACCGACGGATTCAGTTGCCGCGAGCAGATCGCACAG
The DNA here is from genome assembly GCA_050746465.1 of Acidobacteriaceae bacterium. Taxonomy (GTDB): domain Bacteria; phylum Acidobacteriota; class Terriglobia; order Terriglobales; family Acidobacteriaceae; genus Silvibacterium. The sequence continues at coordinate 2,424 of JBOGMA010000583.1, read as the reverse complement.
AATTCTCCTCGCCGGGCCCTCCACCTCGCCGAAGTGCTTGCTCAGCGAAAATGATCCCTAGGAATCACACTTCCAGAGGCGAAGCGCATACTCGCGAACATCTGACGGCCATGCGGAAGCAAATTCCGTGAATCGCTCCACGTCATCCGCATAGAGCGACCGGGATGCTTCTTCATAGCCGGGACAATTGCCCGCCATCGCCGACAAAAATCTCCCTGCCGCATACGCGGCTCGCTGTTTGCGAATTCCCTCCGGCTCCTCTTTTCGCGCCTTGTCAATCAGCTGGCGGATGGCCGCTGACGCGCCCCCTTGCTGCACTTCCAGCCAGTCCCAATGCCGGGGCAGCAGCGTCACCTCGCGAGGTCGCACGCCCAGCCTCGGACGTCCTGGGCCGGTTCTCGGCGGACTTATCCGCGCAAGAATCTCTTCTGCCGTGCCGCGCAGGTCAAAGTCCACCTGCCTGCCGCTCTCATCTTCAAAGATCAGGAACATCGTGCCGCGATCTTCTTCAAACCGGGGCATGAGTTCCGGCAAAATCTCCCGCAGCGTTCCGGCTGCGATCTGGCTGTTTCCGACAAAAACCGTATACCCTTCCGTGTGCATAAAGGAATAATATCCGGATAAAAATCAGCGAGTCAATATCGCCCGGATAAATTCATGCTACTTGCCAGCTTTGCGTGGCTTTTACGCCCCATCGGGCAGATTTTTCCATCCTCCCGTTCGAAAAGTCATGTACCGGAAATTTTTACACGGTTCGGTTAAGCCATGTACTGCCAACTTACTTCGAGCTTGCCCCATCCTATCAACCAGTTACGATAATCCGGCGAAGCTGCTCGGCTTTGGCATGTCACCTGCTCTAATCCCGGCATACAGGATGCCGCGCAGCTTCCGAAGTGTGCTCTCAAAGAACATACGAAGGAAGGCAGAAAAAATATGACAGGCTATCAAAACAAGTTGAAGTCCCTCTACACCCCCTCGGCGCTCTCGGCGCTGCTTGTTGTGGCTACCCTCGGAACCCCGGCGTTCGCGCAGCAGACCACGCCTCCCCAGCAGCCTCCCCCCCAAGTTCAAACCGGCGCTACCGCTGGCGCCAATCCGAGCGACAACAGCACCTATGCCACCGGACATCCGCTGCCCGTGAAGTCCAACGAGGGCTTCTGGGGACACATGAATCCCTTCGCCCGCAAAAAGTGGGTGCATCGGCAACTTGATCCCGTCAAGGATCGCCTGAATGAACTCGATCAGCTCCAGGCCCAGAATGCCCGCGATATTAAGGATGTGGATGCCCGCGCTCAGGCCGGAATACACCACGCCGAAGCTACCGCAGGTCAGGCCAGCGAGACAGCGAGCGCTGCCAGCACCACTGCTAACCAAGCGAACCAGATGGCCCAGCAGGCCAGCAATCAGACCCAGCAGTTGACCACCACCGTCGGCAACATTGACCACTATCAGCAGGTCAATGACACCGAGATTCGTTTCCGCTCGGGCCAGACAGCGCTGAACTCCCGCGCCAAAGATGCCCTCTCCCAAATTGCCTCCCAGGTTCAGGGTCAGAAAGGCTATCTCATTGAAGTAACCGGCTACTCGCATCTGCGTGGACAGGCCGGTATTCGCAGCTCGCAGCGCATGGCACAAGAAGTCGCGCGTTTTCTCGCCGAGCATCAGGTCCCGGTCTATCGCATTCACGCGGTAGCCCTGGGTCATGCAACTCCGAAAGATTCACAGCCGGTCACGCACGGCACAGTGGTGCACGTGACCCTAATGCAAAACAGTTTAGCGGCCTTGAACACGCCATCTAGCGGCGGTTCGCCGATTGGTGCGACGCAGCAGTCTTCCGCGCAGCCCTCCCCTCAGGGTGCTGCGTCGCAGCCAGCGGTCAATAATAACTAAAACAGAAGGTCCGCAACCAAGCTCTCACACAACGAGAGAACCAAGGCAGATTGGCCCCTCACTCGAGGGGCCGTTTTTTTGCTATCGCAACTTCCTGGCCCGCAAAGTGATTTGATGGAACATACTGTCCACTCACGTCTCAGACTGTTGCTTGCCTCATTGTGAGACGAGTGTTTGTTATGCAGTATCGATGGGCTGTGGTTCAGTACCTCATGAGTAAATCATGTGAAAAAATTCATCAAAATTACACTTGAAAGTTTGCTTTTTTGCCGATAACTTCTTAGGTACAAGCTAAAACAAGCGTCACAGATGGTTCGCTGACCCTGACGCGACAAGTGTGGGTTCTCTGGCCATCTGCTTCAACTTCAGTAGTACAAACTGATCGCAGGCAGCGATTTGCTGCATAAGCTGCGCGTGCTGGAATAGATGAGCGCTCCCCTAGTTACCAATCTGCCGGAAGTCCCACGTCGTACACCGTTGGCAAAGGTCCCGCTGCTGGCGGGAGGCGCATTTGCAGGAGAACCATCTTCCAAG
>JBOGMA010000582.1:0-8654 GCA_050746465.1 Acidobacteriaceae bacterium | reverse complement strand
CCGGGTGCTACTGCCGACGGATCGCTCAATTGCAGGCAAAGAGCCGGGTTTGCCGGATTCGACTCCTCAAAGGTAAGCAAATGCCGTCCTGCGTTGCCTACATAGCTCGCCGTCAATACCGTCGATCTACCCAGTTGCCGTTGCAGCGAGAATTCAAATTCTTCAACATATGGAACTACATTTCGATAGTAGAAATAATCCGAGCCGGAAATCGGCGTCGCCTGCACCCAATTAAACGTGGTGTCCGGATTTTTCGGAGACACATTCGTCGGCGGAAAAGTGAAGGGGAACTTGATTCCTTCATTGTTCCCTGTTGCCCGATCGATATAGGGCGACTCAAGCAGCGGAGGCACTGGCGATGAGTAGTACAGTCCGTAAGGTGCATCGCCCACCTCCACGAATCCAGTGGCATCCTGAATTGCGCTGTAGAAAATTCCGTACCCCGCCCGAATACTGCTCTTGCCTGCCGAACCGAAGATTTTGCCCAGCAACCCGCTTTGGAAATCCGGCGCATAAGCAAACCCAATGCGCGGAGCAAAGTTGGTGTACTTGATCGGAGAAAGCGTACGCGGAATTCCAGGATCGCCCGGAACCACCATCCCTACAGGAGCACCCGGAAACGCCTTCGACTGCTCGCCCGCAACCACCGTCTCTAGCTTGTTCTGCGTGTCATACCACGGAGTCATAATCTCGTAACGCAGTCCATAATTTGCCGTGAGCTTACGCGAAATCCGCCACGAATCCTGCACATAGGCCCCGTAATAGCCTGCGCGCGAGTCCAGAAGTTGCTGGCTTGCCTGCGTAAAATTGTCCGTCGCGCCGATCAGGAAATCCGCAAAATCCAGACCCGTCTCAGAACCGTTGAAGCCAAAGGCTCCATTGGGATCGTCAAAGTTCCTCTCATTGATCTGGTCGTAGTGAAAGTCCACCCCAAACTTGATCGTATGGGTCCCGGCAACTTTGATCACGTTATCGATCACCTGCAGCGTATTGTTGTACTGCCGCAGCGTGTCCTGTGCGAGGCCGAAACTATAGTTGTTGAAGAAGAACGACGGCACCCCATTGAGCTGCGGAGTAATGTTGCTGAGACCTCCCGTATCGTTCCACGGAGTGTTGAATCCGAGCGAATCCAGCGACACTCCCGTCCCCTGCCCCTGCACCGGAACTCCCGTAAAATTCGTGTCCCGGAGATACACAACGCGCAAATCGTTCACCAGCGTAGAGCTGATCGTCGAGGTCAGTCCCAGATTGATCATTTGCGTCTTGCCCGTGTTCTGGTCCGCGTAGCCCGGAATATTGATCCCCTGATCATACGGATTGACTGTCGTGAACTTATCGATAAAGTAATAGCCGAACAACGCCCCATAAGGCGTCGTGTAATCCACGCGAATCCCGCCCTTGTTATCCTGCAGCCGCCCGTTAAAGGCCGAAGTCTGGTAGAAGGGCCCCGAAAGCGTATTCGCATTCGGCGTAGGAATGTATTTCAGCGTAGCCACCGCCACTGGCGACCACGCGCTCTGCGGAATCACCGCGTTCGGAAAGACGCACTGCGACGAATCGGTGCATCCCGGCGTGTAGTAGGGTTCCCCGGCCGTGACCGCATATCCCAGCCTTTGCGAGAGCACACTGGCCCAATACGGCCCCGCAACTCCCTGCCCGCCGTTCTCCGGGTCAGATGCCGTGAACGAATCCGCCTGATCGCTCAGGTCCCCACCGCGGTCAGCAATCGAAGGAACCGGAAAGAACTGTGTCTGGCCAACAATTTGCCGCGTGCCTTGGTAATCGCCAAAGAAAAACAACTTGTCTTTGCGGATCGGCCCTCCAAATGTTCCTCCAAACTGGTTCTGGATGAATACGCCGCGCTGGCTTGAAAAATAGTTCTTCGCGTCAAGGTCCGTGTTTCTTAGAAATTCAAATATATTGCCGTGGAACTGGTTCGCACCGGACTTCGTGACCACATTCACCTGTCCACCGCTGAAGTTCCCGTACTCCGCGTCGAAGTTGTTCGTGATAATGCGAAATTGCGCGATCGAATCAATGTTCGGTATCATCGCCGCGCCATTATGAACGCCTTCTTCCGCATCGGCTCCGTTGATCATGAAACCGTTGGCCTCAACACGCCCTCCATTGACCGATTGCGTCCCGTTGGACTGATCTCCGGAGATGGTCGATGCGCCAACACCGGCGGTGGAGTCATTCCCTTGATAGGGTGAAACGCCCGGCTGCAGCGCGAGCAAATCGAGAAAGGACCTGCCGTTCAGCGGCATGGCCGTCATCGTATCGCCTCCAATAACTTCGCCCATTTGCGTGCTCTGTGTCTCCACGTGCAGCGTGTTCCCCGTCACCGATACGGTGTTCGTGACCTTGCCAAGCCTGAGCTTGATGTCCAAACGCACCGCGGAATTCGCGTTGACCACAACTCCCTGCGTCACAAACTCGTCATAGCCCGGCTGGGTAAGCGTAATCGTGTAGTGATCCACCGACAGCGCGGGAAATGCGAAGAACCCGCTGCCATCCGTCACCGTTGTACGCCGAACGTTGGTCGACTCCGCCGTCGCGACCACCTTTACATTCGGAACCACTGCCCCGGTCGGGTCAGTAACAATGCCGGAAATCGATCCGTTGATGTCTGCCCAGGCTATGCGCACTCCGAACAAAACGATGGCGCACAGGCTCAGTACAGCGAGGCTTCTCAGGAACTTCATCATGGGCACCCCCTGATGGTTGCGTCTTCGGCATCGAGAGCAGGGGCGATTCATCGGCCAATCGCTATCGAAACCAACAGCACAAACCACCCGGATCACATTCCATTCTCTTTTCAAATCCTTGTCATGCGGCGAATGACGTGCGCTCTTGTATGGCGAATGACCTAGACGGAAACTGTGCGTTTTTTCCCATCTCTGGCGTGCTATTTAAGGTGACAAACAAGGGTTTTCGCGGCTTCTGCCGGGCCAGCTTTACCAGATCGTCCCGAAGTTCGGCGTTGCGGTCCGGCCTCGGCTCATACCGATAACTCGACCGCTCCACCTCCAGCAGCTTGCAGGCCGTGGGTTCGCTCAACCGATACTCGGCCGCGAGCAACGCCACGTCTACTCTTAGACCCCGGCAAGTTCCAGCCTTTTTTTGGATCGCCGCCTTCAGCGCCTCGCAGTGCAGGCTCAGTTTCGCAACCAGCAACTTCAGGCGACGGTTCACATCTTCCATCGCCCTCAGTCGTTGGGCCTCGCTTACGTCCATGGCCGCCATACTTTGGCTTCCAGCCATAGGACGCCGCCGCGCTGATGCCAAGTTCCCGGCATAAGTCAGCCGTCTTTATCCCCGCCTCGTGCTACTTCAGGATCCCGATGATCTGCTCTTCCGTGTACCGGCTCTTCTTCATGCTTCCCTCCTCCCGCTTAGATCACGAGAGAACTCCAGCTTCAACTGGTTGAGTTTTCCGGGGGTAGGTCACTAGGTCGACGGCATCAATCTCGCTTCCACCGCAGTTGAAGTGCTCCTTCCGAATCGAATGAGAACTCTCCTTGTTCAAAGCCCAGCCCAAAGAGCGCCAGGTTCTGGTCATAGTAGAGGGGCGGGGTTCCAATCAGTCCTGTTTGCGGCTTGAATTCCGATTGCACTCGCGACATCAATTGATCGCGGAGCTTGTTGTCCTCTAAAGCCATGGCGTACGGAACTAATGCTGCCGAGAATCCCACTGGCCCTTTTGGAGCCTCAATGCTCCCGTCCGGCCGTACCTTTTCCGGCGGAATGGAATTGTGCTGAAGGTATGTTCTCATTCCTGCAATTGAGTCCAGCAATTCGTTGCGATGCGGTGTGGACTTGTCCAGCATGCCGGCCCATAGATAAACCCGAATCGCGTCGTAGCTTCCAACCTCGGGTGATACCTGCGGCTTACTATCGGTTTTGATATTGGTCCAATCGGACGCGAATCCATGCGGCGATGAATCTTTTATGAGGACTGGAATATTGGCCGCAACCTGCTTCCACGGTTCGCGAGGTGCGAACCGACTGAGGCCCAGAATAAGTTGCAGCGGTACATAACTCGCGTTGAACCGGTACGTGCTGCCGTGCTGAAAGCCTTGCGATCCTGGTGCGAGCATTGCACCAAATCCCGGGACTTCAACAATCTCTTTCGCGGCAATCTGGCGCGCCATCCCAAGTCCCAGGGTGGTGTAACGCGGCTCTTTCCACGCCTTTCCCGCTTCAAGCAGCGTGTAGGCCATCCAGATATCCGCGTCAGATGCGGAGTTGGTGTCAAGCGCGCGCCACTGATTGTTCGCGGCGCGGCCCCACATCCATGCGGGCAGATGTGTGGCCAGGTCTCCTTCGGCCATATTCTGTTCTGTCCAATGAAGCAGGCTGTCGAATCGTGCACGGTCGTTGGCAACGAGCGCGAAGAACATTCCATACGCCTGACCTTCCGACGTCGTGCAGTCGCCTCGGCTGTGATCAATCACACGCACCTGGTTATCCATGAATGCGGCAGTGTAGCCCTTCCACAGCGACTGCCAGCTTTGTGCGGTACAACTCATCCGGCAAATGAGAGTCAGCAGAGACAGCATCAAAATTGACTTCAGTCTCATTTCACCCCTTTGTTTGTGTGGATTGGAATTCCTGTTTTTGGATGCCGGATGCGACGAAACGGCTTTTCAAAATGCGGTTTTTTGTATCGCAAATGCCGCCAAGCCTAACACTTTGAATGTCACAAAATGTGCGTATTTGGAACCATCCATCGAGAACAACCAAATTGCCCGTGAGCGCACCCAATTAGCAAATCAACAACTGAGGGGGAGTTGATCGCGTATGGCATTGAGGATGCCGGCTGGCAAATGCTGGTTCGCTGACTGATGTTCAAAGTCCTTACACGAGGGTACTGATGAAACGAATCCCCATCATTCATTTACAAAATGAACTGCGACTGAATCTTTCGGTTTGGCCGGTGCTGATCTGTCGCAATCAGCGCCTTTCCGCAGAAGCAGAATAGGTGTTTGCATGAGCGGAAATCCCCTGCGTTTCAGATGGGCTCTGCGCATCGCCTCGTTTGTTCTGGGTCTATTGTCCCTCGCTGTTTGCGTTGCTCTGTGCCCGCTTTTCATTCTGCCATTGCCCTGGAAGGAACAGGCCATCATCGGGGCGGTGTTGATCCTGTTCGCGATGGCTCTTAATAAGTTTCGAAGTTCTCTTACCATCACGATGCTGTTGATGGCGATGTCCGTGTTCAGCACTCTGCGTTACGGCTATTGGCGAGTAGTCCAGACATGGGAAGGGCTTACAAGCGCGAGCCACATCCACCAGTGGGACACGATCTTTGTCCTCATGCTGCTAGGCGCTGAATTCTTCGCGTTCTCTACCCTCATTCTCGGATACTTCCAAACTCTGCGCCCTTTGAGGCGACCTCCGATACCGCTGGGGGGGAGCCCGGAAGAGTGGCCAACCGTCGATGTCCTGATTCCAACCTATAACGAGCCGCTGCATGTTGTGAGGAGCACGGTGATCGCGGCGAAGGCTCTGGATTACCCAGAGAAAAAAATGCGCGTCATGCTGCTCGACGACGGCCGCCGTGACGAGTTTCGCGAGTTTGCCGCGCAGGTCGGCGTGGAATACGTAACACGTGATAACAACGCTCACGCGAAGGCGGGCAATATCAACCATGCCCTCAAGGGCACCAAAGGTGAACTTGTTGCCATCTTCGATTGCGATCACGTCCCTGACCGCTCATTTCTGAAGACAACGTTGGGATGGTTTCTTCGCGATGACTGCCTCGGACTCGTGCAGACGCCGCATCATTTTTATTCTCCCGATCCTTTTGAGCGAAACCTTGGTCAATTCCGCAGGGTTCCCAATGAGGGCGAGTTGTTTCACCGCCTGGTGCAGGATGGAAACGATTTGTGGAATGCAAGCTTCTTCTGCGGATCATGCGCGGTGTTGCGCCGCGAGGCGCTCGATGAGATAGGCGGAATCGCAGTGGAGACGGTGACTGAAGATGCGCACACCGCGCTCCGCATGCAGCGCCGGGGCTGGAACACGGCATATATCAACATTCCCAAGGCGGCGGGTTTGGCCACGGAGAGCCTGGCCACGCACATCGGCCAGCGCATTCGCTGGGCGCGGGGCATGACCCAGATCCTGCGCATTGAGAATCCCCTGTTCTGTTCCGGACTGAAATTTTCCCAGAGGCTCTGTTACTTCAATGCGACCACGCATTTTCTATTCGCCATCCCACGCCTTATTTTCCTCACTGTCCCGCTGATCTATCTGCTTTTCGGCAAGGTGAATATCTACGGCTATACATGGGCGGTCCTGGCGTATGCCGCTCCTCACCTTGCGCTGTCAACATTGACGAATTCGCGCATTCAAGGGCGCTACCGCTATTCCTTCTGGAGCGAGATTTATGAGGTTGTGCTCGCGCCGTACATACTTTTTCCCACGCTGCTGGCGCTCATCAATCCAAAGCTGGGCCGATTTAACGTGACGAGCAAGGGCGGAATTATGCGGCGCTCGTATTTCGATCTCCGCATTGCCCTGCCTTACCTGTTCCTTTTGGCGCTGAATGTGGCTGGGATAGTCATGGGCGAACACCGCTATATTGTAGATCCCGCTCATCGCGGCACGGTGATCATGAATGCCGTATGGGCTCTGTACAACACGATGATTCTTTCCGCGGCTATCTCGGTCGCGTGGGAGCGGCGGAAACTGTATGCGGGCGCATCGCTGCGGGCTCGTGTGCCCGCCTTGTTGCGGTTGCGCGATACCTCCGAATTGGAAGCCGATACTGAATTCAGTGGCTCCACACTGCGGCTCTCGCGCAATAGCGCCGCCGTAAAAATGAAAACATCGCTTGAGCTTGCTCGCGGCGCGCTGGTTTGGCTGGAGTTGGGCAAGGGGCTCGATCGTTGCGAGGTTCCGGCGCTGGTGGCGCACTCTTCAGGGCGAGTCCAGCACTTTTATTTTCCGGACCTCAGCCGGCGCCAGGAAGAAGATATCGCGGACCTGATGCATTCGCGCAGGCGAGCCTCGCATTTATTGCAGGATGCACAGCACCGCGACCAGCCTTTATATAGCCTGATCCAGATATTTCTGCTGGGGGTACGCGGCCTTGCGATTCTGCCGATCGGAATCTTGCGGTCGCGCTCCGGCGTCGAGGCTGAACCTCTGCCGCTGGCGCGGAAACGGAGAGCCGCCTTTACGGTTGTTCCTGCACTCCTTTTGGCAAGCATTGCCGTCCCCCCCGCAGTTCGGGCGTCTGAGCCTCATTCCGAAGCGCCGGGCGACGTTCGAAAGCAAGCGGAGCCGGCTGAACCAGCTGACTTTCACGATGAGTTCGAACTAGGCACCGCCGGGGCCACCAAGAGTCTTGCCATGTTAGGGAACGGCGCATCTTTGAAGTTCTTCTTTGATGAACCCGTCACCAAGGTGACCACAAATGCAACCCTGCTGCTCAGCTATGCCGCGCCGCATCTGCGCCCCAACGAAGCGCGGCTTCTGCTGACACTGAATGGGGCCGATGTGGGTTCCATTGCCCTTACGCCTGGAGTTGCGCAGCGTGCCGAAGTTCAATTGCCTACCGACCTGCTGGTCAACGACAACACGCTCTCCGTTGAGTTCCAGGGGAATTGCGCTTCTTGCGGTTCGAGCAGGGGGCCGTGGGTCACACTCGATCCGGCAAGCACTTTGAGCCTGGACGGAACGAGATTGCACCTTAAGAACGATCTGGCCTTGCTCCCACTGCCGTTCTTTGATCCCGCCGGCTCGCGCTCCTGGAACCTTCCAATGGTCTTTGGGGCGCAGCCGGACAACGCTACGCTTGAGAGCGCTGCGCTGGTCGCCTCGTGGTTCGGCGTCCTTTCCGACGTTCGCGGCGTACACTTCCCAGTCAGCGAGGGTGCGCTTCCCGACGGAAATGCGGTTGTCTTCGCTCTGCGCGGATCGAGCTTACTTGAGGCGCTTTCACTACCGTATCAGCCCGGCCCGATGGTTGCGATGCGCGACAACCCCCATGATCCATACGGCAAGCTTCTGATCATCTCCGGTGACAACTCATCGGACTTGCTTGAGGCGGCCCGCGCGCTTACCTCTGCCGCCTGGCTGCCTCATGTTGGCAGCATTCGCGCCCAGTCTGGTCCCGTTTCTCCACGCAGGCAGTACGATGCTCCTCGCTGGCTTCCCACCAGTAAGGTTTCCGCCATCGGCACCTACACAACGCTTGAACACCTGAAGCTGCAAGGTACGGGTTCGATCAACCTGTATTTTCGATTGCCGCCTGACTTGTTCCTGCGCGCGCGTCAATCCGTCCCGCTGTTGCTTCGATACGAATACAGCGGCGCTCCCAAGGCCGCGCACCCGGCACTCAGTGTGCGTCTGAATGGAAAGGATGTTGACAGCGTTCAATTAAAGCCCGCATCGGGGCCCGTCAAGGGATCCGAAGTTTTCCGGCTTCCTACGGGCAGCCTGCACGCCTACACCAATACGCTCACGGTTGACTTCTACTTTAGCCGCAATGTGCAGGTTCGGCGGCCGACGTTTGAGGTCGAACAAAACTCGTCGCTCGATCTTCGTGGGCTTCCTCATTCGGTCGTGCTTCCGCGCCTGGAGTTGTTCGCTGACGCTGGTTATCCATTTACCGAGTGGCCCGACTGCAGTCGAACCGCGGTGAT
>JBOGMA010000581.1:0-3886 GCA_050746465.1 Acidobacteriaceae bacterium | reverse complement strand
CCTGCGCGATACGTCGGCTCCGGCTGCCGAGCAGGTTACGGATGGTTTCGTGATCGACTCGCTCGAAGTGGAAATGAACGGGCATACTACCAGCCCTGATCATCTGGTCAACGACACGCGCATGCAGATTCGCCTCTCCCAGCCCATTCCGCACGGCGGCCAGATCAAGATTCACATTCGCTACCACTACACGGTTCCCGGCAAATGGGGCAACCGCACCACCTGGGGCATGTCTAAAAACGGCCCCATCTATGACATCGCGCAGTGGTATCCGCGCATGGCGGTATACGACGACCTTCGCGGTTGGAACACGCTGCCGTTCATCGGTAACGAATTCTATCTTGAGTACGGCAACTTTGATTACTACGTCACGGTTCCGGCCAACATGATCGTTGCCGGATCCGGCGAGCTGGTGAATCCGCAGGACGTTCTCACCGAAACCGAAATCGACCGCCTGCATCAAGCCCACGACAGCGACAAAACCATCTATATCCGCACCCCGCGGGAAGCGCTCTCCGGCGCGGGCCGCCCGAAGAACTCCGGCACTTTGACCTGGCACTTCCACATGGATCACACCCGCGACGTCTCCTGGGCCGCGGCGCCGGATTTCGTCTGGGATGCCGCGCGCATCAACCTTCCGGACAATAAATCCGCGCTCGCCATGAGCGTTTATCCACCGGAGAGCGCGGAAACATGGAAAGACTCGACCGCTTACGTGAAAGACACGGTGGAGCGTTTTTCAAGACAGTGGTATCCCTACCCATGGCCGAACGCAATCAACGTCGGTGGCTTCACAGACGGCATGGAGTACCCCGGCATCGTCTTTGATACCTACACCGACAAGGGCAAGCTTCTCTTCTGGGTCACAGCGCATGAAATCGGCCACGACTGGTTCCCCATGGTCGTCGGTTCCAACGAGCGCCGCCACGCCTTCATGGACGAAGGCTTCAACACCTTCATCGACATCGGCGAATCCGCCGACTACGATCACGGAAAATTCGGCCCCAAGCGGGACTCTGAGTATTCCCCCGGCGGCGAGCCTGCCGACACCATCCTCAAGGTGCTCGACAATCCCCAAGCACCCACCCTCATGGCGCTCGCTGACTCTTACAGCGAAACGCTTCTTCATCCTGTCAGCTACTTCAAGGCTGCCTATGGAATGGTCCTGTTGCGCGACGACATCCTCGGCCCCGAACGGTTCGACTGGGCCTTCCGCAAGTACATTCGCGACTGGGCCTACAAGCATCCGGCCCCATCCGACTTTTTTCGCGAAATGTCGAGCGCCGGCGGCGAGGACCTCGACTGGTTCTGGCGCGGATGGTACTTCAACAACTGGAAGTACGACGTTGCCGCGGACAAAATCAACGGCTCTACCATCACGCTGAGCAATCGCGGACAGCTTGTGCTGCCCACCACCGTTCAGGTCAACTTCAAAGACGGAACCAGCACCCGGCTCCGCCTGCCCGTCGAAGTCTGGATGACCAAGGGAACCTACACCTGGACGCCTGATAACAAATCAGGAGTAGAATCGGTCATTGTCGATCCCGATCACCTGCTCCCGGACAACAATCGCGGAAACAATTCCATGAAAGCGCCGTAACAGAAGGCAGGCTCCGATGAGCACGATTCGGGCCATCACCTCGAAGCCGGTTAACACCCCGCGCCAGGTTCTGCTTGCCAGCATGGTCGGCACCACCATCGAGTATTTCGACTTCTACATCTACGCCACGGCAGCCGTTCTGGTCTTCCCGCACCTGTTTTTCCCGACATCCAGCCCCGCCTCGGCCATGCTGGCTTCGCTCGCCACCTTCGGAATCGCCTTCCTCGCCCGCCCCGTCGGCTCCGCACTTTTTGGGCACTTTGGCGACCGCATTGGACGCAAGACCACGCTGGTCATTGCCCTCTCCTCCATGGGCGTTTCCACTGTCGCCATCGGTGCGTTGCCGGGCTACGACACCATCGGCTTTGCGGCGCCGCTGCTGCTCGCCATCTTCCGATTTGGCCAGGGGCTGGGGCTGGGGGGCGAATGGGGCGGAGCGGTCCTGCTCGCAGTTGAAAACGCGCCCCCAAAAAAGCGCGCCCTCTACGGGATGTTTCCCCAGCTTGGCGCGCCCGCGGGTTTCCTTCTCTCGGGAGGGGTGTTCCTCCTGCTTTCGCGCTGGCTCACCGACCGGCAGTTTCTGTCTTTCGGCTGGCGCATCCCTTTCCTGGCCAGCGCCGTGCTGGTTTTCCTGGGGTTATGGGTGCGGTTGACCATCACGGAAACGCCCATCTTCAAGCAGGCGCGGCATCGCCACGAACCGGAAAAGCTGCCGATGATCGCCGTGTTTCGTAACCATCTCAAGGCCCTTCTTGCGGGCACGCTGATTTCTCTGGTGGTGTTCGTCAGCTTTTATCTGATGACTGTTTTCTCGCTCTCCTGGGGAACCACCGCTCTGCATTACAGCCGCAGTGAATTTCTGCTGATGGAGCTATTGGCCATGATTGCCGTTGCGCTGATGATTCCGGTTTCGGCATTTTTTGCCGAGCGGGGACGGCGCCGCACCATGCTCCGGGCCACCGCGGCGATGGGCGTCTTCGGCCTGGTGATGGGGCCTATGTTCGCCTCCGGCCCTATATGGGCCTTCGCCACGATGGCCCTGGGCCTGGGTTTATCGGGCCTTATTTATGGTCCACTTGGCACCGTCATCTCCGAGCTTTTCCCCACCTCTGTGCGTTACACGGGAAGCTCGCTCGCCTTCAGCCTGTCGGGCATTCTGGGGGGATCGCTCGCACCCTACATCGCCGTCTGGCTCGCCCGCAACTGGGGGCTCCAGTACGTCGGCTACTACCTGACCGCCTCGGCGGTCCTCTCCTTGCTCGGCCTGCTCTGGATAAAAGAAACGAAAGATAACGACCTCGCCGCCACGGATGCGTAATTCCGCCCCGCAATGGCGGCTCTTCCCGCATCTCCAATCAAAGCGAGCGGAAGCATCTCACTTTGCAGAACACAGCAAGAACCGCCACAATCGGTACTGGGACTTTTTGCATGGAATTTCATATCCACCGCGCCATCCGCGAACGCCTGAAGCTGGACGACCTGCTCTTCAGCTACAACGGAAACGTGATCTTCGCCAACGTGGCCGCGAGCCGCCGCCTGGCGCAGGAGCTGAATGAACTGCGCGGAACCGCGTCCGATCCCGAGCGCATGGTCCACGGAGGCGCGCTCTTCGCCATGGGGCTGATTGACGAACTGAACCACGCGCTGGTCGCCAGCTATCGCGCGCAGATCGACCCCGCCGTCTTCTCGCAGGCCATTCGCTGGTTTGCCGCGCAAGCCAGGCCGGAAGACCTCGAAAACCTTCTCCTGCAATTCACGGATGAGTTCCCCAACACCGCCATTTTCCGCGGCGACATCACGCCCCAACAATGGCTCAATGCCTCAACCGATGGTCGCCCCAATCGCGAGGCCGCGCTCGAAGAGCTTCTGCTGCTATGGCTCGCAAACGTCAATCCGGCGTTCCAGCGCTTCCGCGAATTGTTTGAAGACGCAGACCTGAAGCAAAAGACCATTTATCAGAACGTCGCCGCCGCGTTTCCTGACTACTTCAAAACCCGACCTCCGCTCGCTCCGGAAGTCGGCAGCCTTCTCGACGCCCTCCGCGCCCCCATGCTCGCCTCCCCCGAGTCGCTCACCGGGCAGCTTGAATTCATTCGCACGCGCTGGGCAAAGCATATAGGTCCCAACCTGCGCCGCGCGCTGCTGGCCATCGACATCCTGCGCGAAGAAGACCTCGCCATCTGGCTGCGCTTCCATCCTCCCGGTCCCGACTGGCACCGCCACGCCGCTCCCGGATGGGGCACTGCCGGATTCGTCGGCGATGAGTTCATCGGATTCGAAGAAGAG
>JBOGMA010000580.1:0-9105 GCA_050746465.1 Acidobacteriaceae bacterium | reverse complement strand
ACGGGGATCGAACCCGCAACCAATGGCTTGGGAAGCCACTACTCTACCATTGAGCTACTCCCGCCCGTTTTCTGAGTGTACCAAATGCTGAGGCCGGACCACAGAGCGTCCGGCCTCAGCGTTTGCGGGCATCATGGGGTAGATTCCGGTCGCTGGAGACTGTTGTTTAGCTAGAAATCCACTTTGACCTTCAGCAAGCCTCAGACGGAAATCCGCCATGTAAGCTGGCTATCGGTTAATTATAGAAATGCTTGATAAGCATGACTGAATTAGACACGCGGAGTGGAGGACAGTTCCGCAAAAGTCATGTCGCGGGCGCGGCTTGCTGTAGCTGTGCGCCATTGTTCGAAGAGTCGTCCGTAGCTGAGGGTCATGAGCGAAGTGGGGTCGAGGCCGAGGCGCGCGGAGATGGCGTCGATCCATTCTTCCGGGCCTTCCAGTTCGGCAAAGTCGCCGATGGGGGTTTCATCGAGGACGCAATGACCGTTTCCGTCGGAGTATTCGGCCCGCCATTTTTCATAAATAAAGACCGGCTCATAGCCGAGCTGGCAGAAAATTATTCCGAGAGCATCGCCATCGGCGACTGCGGTTTCGGTTTCGAGACGGCGTTTGTGGCGCGAGGCGGGATCGTGGTCGGCGGGCATGCATTTGTGGGTAAGCAGCCAGCGGTCTCCGTATCTCCTGATTCGGAGAATGGAGTGGCGGGAGCGAAGGTGGCGGTCGGGCGTGTCGTAGAGCGTGTTGCGCTCGAAAGTGCGGGGCGTGACGACGCGAAAGCCGAGGGTGCGGAGATGTTGCTCAAGGTGGGGAACGTTCTCGATACGAAACTTGACTTCGGTTTCAACGGCGCTCATGGAGCGTGTATCGGTCATGGGGCAAGTATAAGTGCGGCGGGGCAGTAGGCGATAATCAAGTTCGGGTTTTATGCGAACGATTCGGCTTTCTGTGGATGCGAATGAACTCGGTTCGGAATTGTCGCGCGGCTCAATCGAGAAGGCGGCGGGAATACTGCGCGCGGGCGGGACTGTGGCGTTTCCGACCGAGACGGTGTACGGGCTGGGCGCGAATGCGCTGGACGCGACGGCGGTGGCGAAGATTTTCGAGGCGAAGCAGAGGCCTGGATGGGATCCGCTGATCGTGCACCTGGCGGAGCGCGGGATGGTAAGCGCGATTACGGAGGAGATTCCGGAGAGTGCGGTTCGGCTGATGGATGCCTTCTGGCCGGGACCGCTTACTCTTTTGCTGCCTCGCAATGGGGCGGTTCCGGACGCAGTAACGGCGGGGCGTCCGCTGGTTGGGGTTCGAGTGCCGCGGCATCCGGTGGCGCATGCGCTGCTGGTGGCGGCGGGAATTCCGGTGGCGGCGCCGAGCGCCAACCGCTTTGGGCGCACGAGTCCCACTCTGGCGGCGCATGTGGTGGAGGACCTGGAGGGACGGATTGACGCGATAGTGGATTCGGGAGAGGCGACGCACGGTCTGGAATCTACAGTTGTGGATCCTGCAGCGGGGGTGGTTTATCGCCCAGGCGTGATCACGCTGAAGCAGATTCAGGCGGTATGTCCGGGCGCTGTCGCTTTCAAGGAAGCGGCGAAATCGGAGAAGAATCCGGAGTCGATGCCCTCGCCGGGCGTAGGGATTCGGCATTATGCTCCGCGGGCGCGATTGATCCTGATCGACGGGGAGGGAGACCTACGCAGGCGTTTTGAGGCCGAAGTAAAGGCGCTGCGACCGGAAGGAAAGCTGGGGCTGATGCTTCCGGATGAGTTTTCGCACGCGGCAGGCGGAAATGAAGTGGTCTATCGCTGGGGCGCGTGGGCGAATGAGGAAGAGCTTGCGCACAGGTTGTTTGCGGGACTGCGGTGGCTGGACGCGGAGGGCGCGGCGGTCATCCTGTGTCCCTTGCCGCAGGCGGGGGGAATTGGAACAGCGATTCGAGACCGGCTGCAGAAGGCAGCCCGCAAAGAAGCTGCCGAGTAACGCGATTCAGGCGTGCTTTTCGCCGGCTTTATAGATGTACTTAATCCTGGCCTTGTAGATGAGCATGCGAGTGTAGCCTCTGACCTTGATGGCGTTGCGGTCATACCACTCGATGCAACCTTCAATCTGTTCCCCATCTTCGAGGACGATAACCATTCGGGTTTGCGACTGGACCTGCTTCTGGAAGTAGAAGGCTTCAGCGTGTGAGCTTTCGTGATTTGAGGCACCGGGGGTCATGCTCTGATGAGCGAGAATCGCCGGTTCCTGATGCATGGCGAACGCGCGATTACGGGCAAACTGAGCTGGCAGCTTCGGCCTAACGAGCTTGCGGGGGCCGGTTAAAGGCAGGCTGGTGCTTTCATCAGCCGGAGTTGTTTTTTTTGCGGGTGGGACGGCCTGGAGTCTTGTGCGCTTGGCAGGCGGTTCCGAACGAAAGGCAGGTAGTCCCGTAGCAGGGATTTGAGAAGTATTTGGCATAAATGTCACAGCATTGCTGAGGAAATAGATGCGAACGCGGGGCCTGGTTGCTGCCTGAGCTTCCACTTTGTTTGGAGCAATTGTATGGATATTAGCACGGCCGTACCAGAGTGGATACGAGGTCCGGTACTGATTGGGCTCTTTAGCGGGGAGGAAAGTGATTCAACATCTGGCGGATCGCGCCGTAGAGCCTTTCGGTATTTTCCCTGGGCGAGCGGGTGAGGCCATTAGCAGCTGTGCCGCGCCAGACCAGGTGTTTGTTGTGGCCGTCGTACATGTCCAGAACCAGAGTGCCGACTTTGTAATGCACGGTGCGGGTAGTGCGGGCGTATCCCGGGTACCCTGGCCAACCCCACCAGTAATAGCGGAAGCGTGGATTGTAGAACGTCTGGTAGAACTTCCGGTTTTGCACGGCGCCAACCGCGGTGATCTCCAGGTCGCCATTGGAAGGAACGAACTGGAGCCCCTTAACCTCAAGGTCATGCGTCACCGCGTCCTCAATGCGCTTCTCGAAGAAAGGATTGTCGGTTTGGACATCGGCGAACGTGAAGGTCTTGTAGTTGTTGAAATAGACGGTATGGTCGTAGTCCACCTGCACATTGCCGCTTGGGCAGCCGGTCAGGCCAATACAAAAGACCAGAGCGCAGCCAAGGAGAATGGAGAACTTTGCGGGAATTTTCATGGAGATTCCCCTGCAGAAGATGGGGCCCTTTATAGGTAGATGCAGGTTCAGCGGCTGAGCGCGGTTGCATAGGCATCGAGCGACAGGGAGCGGAGCAGGTTGCGGCGCATGCCGGATTCGACCTGATGGAGCCCGCGTTCGGCAGCTTCGATCCAGTCAAAGAACACTTGCTGGGACATAGCAGTCAATTCTTTTTCGAGATCGATATTGCGAATGAGCTGCGGGGTTTGCGAGCGCAGGAGCAGAAGGTCTTCCAGCAGGCTGGTGAGTGCGCGGATGAGGTTGGATGTCTTCTGCTGGCCTTCGGCTCCGGCGCGGTAGGTTTCGGTCATGCGAAAGAGCGCGGAGAAATCAGGGTCGCGCAGAGCGGAGCGGAGAATGATGAGGGCGTCAGTGCGGCTGGCGAGCCAGACTTCAAGATTGAAGCCGATGGCCTGGCCGATGGCTCCCTGGGCGAGGCGGGCGACGAGGGCACGTTGCTGCGGGCGAAGTTCGGGACGGCGGGCGGCGAGGACGAACTCGATCTGCTCAAGCGGCAGAGCGCCAAGGCGCATAATGGCAGCGCGGGAACGGATGGTGGGGAGCAGATCTCCGGGATTTTCCGCGAGCAGGAAGATGCTGGCGTGCTCGGGAGGCTCTTCGAGAACTTTCAGAAGGGAGTTTTCGGCTTCCTTCATGAAGGCCGAGCTGGTGAAGATGTAGACGGCACGGCGGGCCTGCGCCGGAAGGCGATAGATTTCTCTGACTACAGTACGGACCTGGCCGAGTTTGATGAGAAGCTGCGGTGGATCGGGCGGGATGACGAGCAGGTCGGGGTGGGTCTGGATGAGGACGCGGGTTTCGCGTTTATCGGCGTCGCGGAGTTCTTCGCGGGCGGCGACGGCTTCGTCGAAGCGTGCGTCGAGGTCGAGAGATTCGCCGATGCGGACGCAGTTGGAGCAGGCGCCGCAGGCGTCAGGAAGGTCGTCGGCCTGCTGAAGGTTGAGGCAGTTCAGAGTCTGGGCGAGTTTGATGGCGAGGGTGTATTTGCCGGCGCCGCGCGGACCGCTGAGGATGAGCGCGTGCGGGAAACGATCGGCGGCAATCGCCTCGCGGAGATGGCGGACTGTAGGTTCGTTGCCGAGGAAATCGCGGAAGCTCACGGTTCAAGATTAGCAGGGGCGGGCAGGCGGGTTTCGACTGTCTGAACGATGCGTTGATGGATATCGTCAATACCCTCGTCGCTTTCGATGGTGATGATGCGCCTAGGTTCGCGCGCGGCGATTTCGCAGTACTTGTCGTACACGCGACGGTAGAAGAGTTCGTCTTCGCGCTCGAAGCGGTTTTCGTCGGTCCCGTCGCCGCTTTTGCGGGAGTTGCGTTTGCGGGCGCGTTCAAGGGAACGGGCAAAGTCGGGCAGGAGCAGGAAGGTGAGGTCAGGCTGTAGGTTTCCGCAGAGGTCGGAGTGAAGCTGGAGGACGATTTCGCTGCCAAGCTGGCGGCCGCCGCCCTGGTAGGCCTCGGTAGAGTCGGTGAAGCGGTCGCAGAGGACGATTTCGCCGCGATCGAGGGCGGGTTGAATGACTTCAGTGATGGCCTGGGCGCGATCGGAAAACATGAGGCCGAGTTCGGTTCGCGGGGCAAGGGCAGAGGTGCGGGAGTCAAGCAGGAGAGCGCGGATGCGGTCGCCGATTTCGGTTCCGCCGGGCTGGCGAGTAGCGGTGACGGTCCGGCCTTGCTGTTGTAGCCTCTGCGCCAGCTTGCGAAGCTGGGTGGACTTGCCGGAACCGTCAAGCCCCTCGAAGGTGAGAAAGAATCCGCGGGACTTTTCAGGCGATTGCATGGGGCGAGTGTAGCAAAGGCCAGCGTCCAGCGTTCAACGATCAGCATTCAGATAACAGGGGTTCCGGGCCACGAGTTTCAAGTACACTTGTTTGTTGCTTTCTGGAGGCTTCCTTGAAAATTCGATGGCTCGCCGGAAGTTTAATTCTGGCGTGTTGCTGTGCTGGATTTGCGCAGAGCTCAGTGCCGATGCGTCTGACGGTGGACCTGACGGACGCTCCGCGGAAGACCATTCATGCGCGGTTCACTCTGCCGGTGAAGCCGGGGCCGATGACACTGCTGTATCCCAAGTGGATTCCCGGCGAGCATGAGCCGGACGGGCCGATCAGCGATCTGGCAGGGCTGGTATTTACCGCGAACGGGCAGCAGATTCCGTGGGTTCGCGACGATGTGAATATGTTTGTGTTTCACATCACGGTTCCACAGGGCGTTTCGATGCTGGACGTGAAGCTGGATTTTCTGGCAACAGCTCCGGCGTCGGGATTTTCCGCAGGGGCTTCAACGAGCGCGAACCTCGCGCTGCTGAGTTGGAACACGGTGGTGCTGTATCCAGCGGGGGCTCCGCCATCGAACGTTGATGTTCAGGCGTCGGTGAAACTGCCGGAGGGATGGCAGTATGGGACAGCGCTGACGAAGACCGGCGAATCGAATGGCGAAATTCAGTTTGCGGCGGTGCCGCTGAATATGCTGATTGATTCACCGCTGCTGACGGGGCGGTACTTCAAGGAGATTCCGCTGGCTCCGGATGTTACCCCGAAGCACTACCTGGATATGGCCGCGGACGGGCCGGAAGACCTGGACATCAAGCCGCAGATGGTGAATGCGTTCAGCAAACTGGTGCTGGAAACGGGCGCCCTGTACAAATCGCGGCACTACAACAGCTATCACTTTCTGGTGACGCTGAGCGATCAGGTGGCGCACTTTGGGCTGGAGCATCATCAGTCGAGCGATGATCGGGTCGGCGAAAAAACATTTGTAGATGACAACCTCAGCTACCTTGCAGCCGATTTGCTCCCGCATGAGTTTACGCACTCGTGGAACGGCAAATACCGGCGGCCGGCGGGGTTGAACCACGATGACTACAAGGACCCAATGGTTGGAAATCTTCTGTGGGTGTATGAGGGACTGACGCAGTATCTGGGCGACGTGCTGGCGGCGCGCAGCGGGATTGAGACGGATGACCAGTTCCGGTCGGCGCTGGCGTACACGGCTGCAACTATGAATGCCCGGCCGGGGCGGACCTGGCGCGACCTGCAAGACACGGCGACCGCTGCGCAGATTCTTTACGAGACGAGCTCGCAGTGGGACAACTGGCGGAGGAGCACAGATTTTTACGCTGAAGGTGAACTGATCTGGCTGGATGTGGACACGACGATTCGCAGGCTGACGCATGACAAGAAGAGCCTGAATGATTTTTGCGCGCGGTTTGAAGGACTGGGTGGAAATACTCCGCCGGAGACGGTACCTTACACCTTTAAAGACGTGGTCGATAACTTGAACGCGATTGTGCCGTATGACTGGGCGGGATTTTTGCGGGAGAGGCTAACGTCGAAGTCGGCGCATGCTCCGCTGGAGGGCGTTACGCAGGGTGGGTATCGGCTGGTGTATACGGATGTGCCGGGAGATGAGGTCAACGCCCGCGAAACGACGACGGGGGACGTGCTGGCGTGGTGGGCGATAGGGTTGAATGTAGGCGCTGACGGGCGCATTGTGGACGTGCTGGTTGGATCGCCGGCGTACAAAGCTGGGCTTGGACCGGGAATGACGGTTGTCGCGGTGAATGGACGGCAGTACGCGCCGCAGGTGCTGGGGATGGCTATTACCAATGCCAAAGGAAATACCCAGCCGATTGTGCTGATCGTGTCCAATACCGGCTACTACAAGGTGGTGAATGTGGACTATCACGATGGGCTGCGGTTTCCGCACTTGGAGCGGGTGCAGGGGACGCCGAATTATCTGGATGAAATTATTCGGCCGATGACGAAATGACAGCGATCAGCGCTCGGCGTTCAGGGGTTAGGGTTCAGGGATCAGGGTGGCTACCGCAGCACCCGGAACCGGCATGGCTGGTGTGAAGCCTCGGGATTCCAGGTCTCGTCGGAGTTGTTCGATGGTGGTGAACTGGACGGCCTGGAGGCCGGCTTTCTGAGCTGCGGTGATGTTTTCAAGTTTGTCGTCGATGAAGAGGGATTCTGCTGGAGCGACTTCGAGGGCTTCGCAGGTTTGGAGATAGATGGCCGGGTCGGGCTTGGCGATGCCGAGCGCGCAGGACCAGGTGTTGTGGTCGAAGCGGTCAAGCCATCCGAAGCGCTGGCTCATGTACTCGAGGATTTCCCAAACCATGTTGGAGATGATGCCGGTGCGGAGGCCGGCGTTCTGCAGGGCCGTGACCCAGGCGAGCATTTCTTCATTGACCGAGGTCCACATGAGAACATCCGACTCGATGAGGTTGACGATTTGCGCGGCAGAGAAGGTGGTTCCCGCGTCGGCGGCAACCTTGTTCCAGAAGTCGCGGCCGGTCATGCCGAGGTCGTAGCTGTGGCGGTGAGCCCAGTAATGGCGGTCGAGCACCTCGGCGCTGAGTCCGGAGGCGGCGACCAGGCGCGCGTGGGCGGAAGGGACGGCGGGATTGCTGAGAACCATTCCGTAGTCGAAGATCACGGCGCGAATCGTCATTCAAGCTCCTGAGAGAGGGATCGTTTCATTATCGCAGGTGCAGTTCGGCCTTCTGAATTGATCGGCTGTGAAAGGATGAGGGAATGAGCCAAATGGCGCGATTTTCGGCGCGAACGGCGTGGGATTTTTCTGAGAGGGAACTGGCTCGGGCGGTGCGAGAGCGTCGGGCGGCGGGGCTGCCGCTGGTGGATTTGACCGCTTCGAATCCGACGCGGTGCGGATTTGATTATGACGGAAAGGCGATACTGGCGGCGCTCGGGCGGTCCGAGGCACTGGTGTATGAGGCGGACCCGCACGGAATGCTGCGGGCAAGGCAGGCGGTCTCGCAGTATTACGCGGGACTTGGAGCGCGGGTGGAGGCGGCGAATTTGTTTCTGACGCCAAGCACGAGCGAGGCTTACAGCTATTTGTTTCGGCTGCTGTGCGATCCGGGGGATGAGGTGCTGATTGCGCAACCCAGCTATCCGCTGTTTGATTTTCTGGCGCAGATTGAGAATGCCCGGTTGGTTCCTTATTCGTTGCTTTACGACCATGGCTGGCATCTTGATGCGCAGGCGGTGCGGCGGTCGATTACGCCCCGGACAAAGGCGATTGCGGTGGTGCATCCGAATAATCCAACCGGACACTTTATGAAGGCTGCCGAGCGGCTCGAACTGGAGCGGATTTGCGCCGAGTATGGGCTGGCTCTGATTGTCGACGAAGTGTTTCTTGACTACGGGCTGACAAAGCAAACGGAGCCGAGCTTTGCCTGTGGCCAGCATCCGGCGCTGACATTTGTGCTGAGCGGGCTGAGCAAGATTGCGGCGCTGCCGCAGATGAAGGCGGCGTGGGTTGCGGCGTTTGGGCCGCAGGAGGTTGTGCGGGAGGCGCAGATGCGACTAGAGGTGATTGCCGATACGTTTCTCTCGATGAATGCTCCGGTGCAATGCGCCCTTCCGGAATGGCTTCAGAGGCGCGGGGGAATTCAGGGGCAGATCAGGGAGCGGTTAAGGAAAAATTTGGCGGTATTGGACAGGGAATTGGAGGGTGGCGCAGTCTCTCGGCTGGAGGTGGAGGCGGGGTGGTACGCCGTGCTTCGGGTTCCTGCAATTGAGCCGGATGAGGGTCTGGCGGTCCGCTTGGTTCAGGAGCATGGGGTGGAGGTTCATCCCGGATATTTCTTTGGTTTTCCGGAGTCGGGTTGGCTGGTGGCGAGTCTGCTGACACGGGAGGAGGAGTTTTCTCGTGGAGTTCGCATTATCAATTGTATATTAAGTGAGATAGATGACGAGAGTTAAAGCGATGTTTACCAGTTTGAGCCGGGTAGAGTGTTACTTTCGTTTTATCAACCTATATCGATGAAACTGCAATAGTTAATAGGTAGTTACGCCATTTTGAGATCGACCGGCGCTGAACTCTATTTGGAGGCAGATAGCCCGGGAGTCCACTCCACTTTTCCGCCTGGGTCCAGTGTGATGGAAAGGGTTCCTTGC
>JBOGMA010000579.1:0-9816 GCA_050746465.1 Acidobacteriaceae bacterium | reverse complement strand
AAGCTTGAGTGGGGACGTCGGTTCTCTCTAATGGAAAAATCCCAGATACCAGTAGATCGTCTGTTGCCCGTAAAAGATGGCGTAGAGGGCAGCGGCGCAGAGGAATGAGCCAAAGGGGATTGGAATGTCCAGCCTTCGGCGTATAGCGCTGATGTAGAGGCCGTAAAGGGCAGCGGCGATGGTTCCGAAGACGAGCACGAGAACGGAAGGCCACGGGCCGAGCCATGCGGCGATCATGGCAATGAGCTTAGTATCGCCAATACCCATGCCGGATTGGCGGCGGAGCAGCCAATAGATTCCGGAGATGGCGAGCAGAATTCCGGCGAATGATGCAGCCCAGCCAAGGGAAAGCACGGCGCAGCGGCCCCAGTGTTCGCATACGGCGCCGGAATAGACGATGCCCAGGACGATTCCGGGCCAGGTGAAAAAATCCGGGAGGCGCAGAGTTTCGGCATCCATGACTGCTAAGCCGAGCAGGAGAAATGTGAGAGCGGCCATGCCGAGCGCGCGCATGGTTGGCCCATAAGATAACCAGCAGAGAAGCCACAGCAGCGCGAGAACAATCTCAACTGCGGGATAGCGCCAGGCGATGGGCTTGCGGCAGGCGCGGCATCGGCCGCGAAGCAACACGTAGCTTAGGACAGGTATGTTGTCGCGAGGGGCGATGGCGGCTCCGCAACGGGGGCATCGGGAGCGCGGGCGCACGATGGATTGGTGCGCAGGCAGACGCGCGATGCATACGTTCAGAAAGCTGCCAAAGATGAGACCGAGCAGAATGACAATGATGACGGCCGATGCTTCCATCGCTTCCTTGCGCAGGAATGCTTCCTTAGGGAAGTCGTGTTCCCGCTGAAGATTGTTACCGAGGAACTTAGGGAAGTATATGCTGCGCGTTCCGGTAAATTGGAATTATGGCTGATTCAGACAAAAATTCCGAGGCAAATGCACAGGCAGCGACAAATTTTGCCGAAGCTGTCGCCATTATGCACAGGCTGAGGGCTCCGGGTGGCTGCCCGTGGGACCGCGAACAGAGCTTTGAGTCGATTCGCAAATACACGCTGGAGGAAACGTATGAAGTCTTTGACGCGATTGAGCGGCGGGACTGGCCGGAGTTGGCAGACGAGTTGGGAGATCTGCTGCTGCAGGTGCTCTTCTACGCCGAGATGGCGACCGAGGCCGGACACTTTACCATTGCGGATGTGATTGACCGGCTGAATCGGAAATTGGTGCGGCGACATCCTCACGTGTTTGGTGCGGAGGCGGCTGCGAAGGCGGGGAACGCGGCAGCCGGGCTGGAGGTGGAAGGGATCGACGCCCCGCAGGTGCTGCGCAACTGGGAGGAGATCAAGAAGCGGGAGCGCGGTGCGAAAGATGGGCCGCAAGGGCGGCTGGATGCGATTCCGCGGTCGATGCCCGCTTTGGCGGAAGCGGCCAAGCTGGGCTCAAGAGCGTCGAAGGCTGGTTTTGACTGGCCGGATGTCTCGGGTTTAATGGACAAGCTGCGCGAGGAGACGACGGAACTGGAAGTGGAGATCAAAGAAGGCGAATCGGCGCATAACAGAGCGGTGGCCGAGTTGGGTGATCTGCTGTTTACCGCCGTAAACCTGGCAAGACACTTGAAGATTGATCCGGAACTGGCTCTGCGCGATGCGAATGCACGATTTCGGAGCCGGTTTGGGACGATGGAGATGGACTCCGATCGGCCGCTGGAGGAGGTTTCCTCGGAAGAACTTGAGAGGTTGTGGGCCCAGGCAAAGGAGAAAGAGCGCGGAAAGTGAATTTTGCGATGGGGTCGCGTCAACCCTTCGTGGTGTATTCTCATCTCGTCTGCAGGAACGCATTTGCCGCTGCCGGAAAATTCATAGGCGCCAGTGACGTGATGGCTGGCCGTAGCAGGTTTCACCAGGAATACGGAAGGCAGAAGAACGCGACCCCAAACTTTTGAACCTTAGAGACGGTCACCAATGAGAATTGATGCAATCCTGCTCCGCGAACTGCAGATCCCTCTTGTCCAACCTTTCGAAACCAGCTTTGGAGTTACGACGAACCGCCGCGTTCTTCTGGTGGAATTGCGCGCCGAAGGGCTTTCCGGTTGGGGAGAGTGTGTCGCGGGCGAGCACCCGTATTATTCCGAGGAGTCGATTGACAGTGCGTGGCAGGTGATTCTGCAGGAGCTTGCTCCGGCGCTGATTGCTGCCGAACCGGCGCATGGCGGGAAATGCCCAGGGATTTTCGGCAGGGTCCGCGGCAACCGCATGGCCAAAGCGGCGCTGGAAAACGCCGTCTGGGACCTTGAAGCGCAGATGCGTGAGATCCCGCTGACGGAACTGCTGGGCGGTATTCGGGAGACGATTCCCTGCGGAGTTTCAATTGGCATACAGCCGACGCTTGAGCGGCAGATGGCCGAGATTGAAAAGGAACTGGCCGCCGGATATCAGCGCATTAAGCTGAAGTGCAAGCCGGGATGGGACACGAAAATCTTCGAGGCGGTCCGCAATCGCTGGCCTGAAATTCTGCTGAGCTGCGACGCCAACTCCGCATATCGACTGCACGACGCGGACCACATTGCGGCCTGGGATGCCTTCAAACTGCTGATGATTGAGCAGCCGCTATGGGCGGATGATTTTTACTTCCATTCGATTTTGCAGAAACGGCTGGCGACTGACATTTGTCTGGATGAATCGATACGCAACCGGCGCGATGCGCTGGCGGCGATCGAGATGGAATCGTGCCGGATCATCAATATCAAAGTGGGGCGCGTGGGCGGCTTCAGCGAAGCCATTGCGGTGCATAATGCCGCCCAGGAGCGCGGAATCCCTGTATGGTGTGGCGGGATGCTGGAGACGGGAGTCGGGCGGTCCCACAACATCGCGCTGGCTTCGCTTGAGAATTTCCGCTTGCCGGGAGATGTTTCCGCCTCAAAGCGCTACTGGAAAGAAGACATCATAGAGCCGGAAGTGGAGGTATCGACTGAGGGCGAAATCAAAGTTCCAGAAACGCCGGGGCGCGGGTTTGAGGTGCGTGAAGGCTTGGTGGAGCGGCTGGCGGTGCGCCGCGATGAAGTTCGAGCCATGGTGACCGCTTAAGAACTGAGCGGAGACATCATACGGGCTGCTCTTTTAAGAACGCCTGATTTTGCCTGGGCGGCGTATGCTCGCGTTCGCAGTTGCGGCCTTCGAGCTTTGCGGTAGCGAGGGCGCGCTCGGCCTCTCGAAGCACAACCAGAGGCGAACGGCCTCGGCTCTGCGACAATCCGATACTGGCGGTAAGGGTGATGTAATCGCGACCAGCATCAAAGGGCCTGCGCAACATAAGGGTGCGTATTCGACTGGCAAGATGTCGTGCCTGATGAGAGTTGCAGCCTGGAAGCGCGAGAAGGAATTCGTCTCCTCCGACTCGGCCCAGCAGGTCGTAGCTGCGCATGTAGCGACGCAGGCGATTGGCTAACTCGTGAAGGATTTTGTCGCCCGCATCATAGCCGTACTCCTCATTGACGCGGGTAAATGAGTCGATATCGAGAAGAAGGAATGCAAGCTGAGTGGACATGCGCTGCACGCGGTCTGTTTCGGGAAAGAGCAGGCTGAGCAGCGACTCGCGGTTCCAGAGCCCTGTGAGCTGGTCATGGGAGGCGCGGGAGGTAACGGTTTGCGACTGCTCCTGAAGTTGTCGGGACAACTGCTGCATGCGGCCAGCAACGCTAAGGCGAATGCGAAGCTCGGTTTCGGAAACGGGCTCGCCGGCGGGGCAGAGCAGCAGGTCATCAACGCCTGCATCGGCGGCGGCGGCAACGGTGAGCGGGTTGGCGGTGTCGCTCAAAAGCACAAGCCAGGACTGCTTCCGGCCCGAACGGCGCTTGAGCTCAGCGGCGAGTTCCAGGCCGCTCTGGCCGGGCAGGGAATCAGCGAGCAGGGCTACCTCGGGTGGGTTGTGGCCTAGAAGATAAGCTGAGGCGGCGGCGCCAGAGTCGGCGGATTGGACTGAGTAGCCTAATTTTTGAAGAACATCGGCCAATTGCAGCCCAAGTGCGGCGTCCTCGGTCGCAACGAGTACCGGCGGTTCTGATGTAAGCGAAGAAGGCATAGAGTCAAACGTTCTGGTTTGGTTATCGGTATGCCTTCTGAATTTCTAAAAGGGCCTGGATTTTCGTCTGAAAAGACGACAAAAAAATAATAGAGATGTGCAACCCACACTGGTTTGGAACGCATCTGTATCTAGTATCCAGACAAGACTGTACTCCGTAAGTCGAATTCTGCTTTAGGAGTCTGCGATGCTTCCAGCGATCACGACTACGCACGTTATACCGCGAAGGATGTCCTCGGCGAATGTAGTTCCGATCAGACAAACGGTTCGGTGCTACCACTGCATGACGCTTCTTGGCGAGGCCTCGGACCGTAAGAGCAGACAAGCGCTGGAAGCTGCGCATGAATGCTCGGCAAAAGCTTTGACCAAGAAACCGGCGGCATCAGTTCCATACAATTGATTTTCCGAACAATTGATTTTCCAAAAACCCGTGATAATGGCTCCCAGACGGCACACTCCTGGGGGCCTTTTTATTTTTTCTTAATGTTGCGACAAATGGTTAAAGTAAAAATTGAACTTATGGGCGAAGCAGCCCAGAACAATAAGCCGTTTTGGAGTTCGAAATCCCTGTTTTTCTATTGATTTCTGGAGAAAAAATCCTTAGAATAGAAGAGTTGGGTGGTCCCTCCGGCGGACACCTGGGTACACCATAGCCGGAAACCTTATTTCACCTAAGGACACTGAGACAAGATGGCAAAGCGTCGTGGAAATCCTAACTGGGGCAAACCCGAGCCCATCGGGCCGGTTGTTCCGACCGTGACCTCTTTTGAGCAGGTGGTCAAGGAGTACAAGCTCACCCCGGATCAATATCTTCGTTCCACTCGTCTGCGCGAGTGGGCGCGCCGGAATCGGAACTCAAAATACATTCCGGAGGCTCTGCTGGAAGCGTGGGGTTTTGAGATCGAATCCACGTTGTAAAATCAGAGAACACCGTTCTTGAAAACGCCGCTTCCGAGCGGCGTTTTCATTTGGCCAGGTGGAGCAACTGGATGCGCGTCGCACAAGGCGCCTGAGTGTAAACTCATGGAAAGTGGCCCTGTAGCTCAGGTGGATAGAGCAGCAGTTTCCTAAACTGCGTGTCGGAAGTTCGAGTCTTCCCAGGGTCACCATTTCTTTAGAGTGTCGCCGGACTGACTCGACAAGCCCCGTAATCCTTTGACACTTTCTTCACCACAAATTGCCGTTGGGTTGCGTTTCCCTTCGCCTTATGCCCTGAAAGTCTCACGCGCTCTCCCGCTTTGAGGCCTCCGGTTTCACCGTTGAGCACGTAACTCCGCTTGTCTCCCTCGTTTGTCACCCGGAGGCCGCCCGCGCTGGATTCTACGCAGCCTTTTAGAGTATGCGTGTGATGCTCGTGGATGGCAAAAATTGTGATGGCCCCGATACCGGCGGCCGCGCCGGCCATGGCTCCATATACCTCAGTGCCGGACGGACCAATATTTAGGTCCCATCCCTGGTTCTGGTTCTGCGCATGGGTAGATTGAGCGAGTAAGAGGAACAACAGAGGGATAACCAGCGAAATCAAAGTACGTTTCAGCATGGCGGTGAGTCTCATTTCTTGAAGAAGATTTTGGCCTCGGGCCTCCTTTCCGCGAGTATCCAGATGTTCGGAGGGAACGGTGGAATTAAATGCTCGAGCGAGGGTGCTGTCAACAAAGAATTAAGCCAGAAAAGAGCCTGATGCACATCGAAAGAAAGTAAACTGAAGTTTAGCCCTGCCGCGAGCGCATCTTTGATCCCGCGGTTCAACCCATAACCATCACGCAACGGGATGTTCGGGAAGGCGGTTTAAATCCGCCACTGCCCCGCAACTGTAAGCGCAATTGGCTGCGTCTCTGTGAGAGGCGGCTGAATGATCCGGAAAGCAAGCCCACTGGAGTCTTTCTCTGGGAAGGGAATCCGGCCATGCGCAAGTCAGGAGACCGGTCCCTTGTGCCCTAGCCCGCGTTCCGAGGGGAACGGAGGAATCCATGAGCTATCTCCAGCGGCAGAGCCGCCGCATCGTTTTTTTCGCCAGTACATTTCTTTTTGCCCTCACCTCATACGCCGTCACGGTCCACGGAACCGTCACTGACACAGTAGGACGCCCGGTTTCCGACGCAACGATCGCCCTGGTTCAGAATGGCCAGGTGGTTCTGAATACCGTCTCTCATGCTGACGGAACCTACCAAATCAGCAGCGGGGCGTCGGGCCAGTTCTATGTGCTGGTCGCGGGGAAGTCGTTCCGGCAGGTTACGACGAAGGCTTTCTATGCGGGGTCGCTCGATTCCGTTGAGCAGAATATTGTGCTGGAACCGGAGTGGGTTCGCCAGTCGATCGTAGTGACGGCGACGGGTACGCCTACGCCGCAGGCGCAAGTCAGCGCGTCGGTAACGACGATTCCGGAAAGCAATTTCCGTAATCGTGCCTACATAGCAGATGCTCTGCGGCAGGTCGCTGGTCTGGACATAGTGCAGAGCGGAGAGCGCGGCGGCGCAACGTCGATCTTCATTCGCGGCGGCAGTTCCAAATCCAACAAGATTCTGCTGGACGGCGTACCCATCGAGGATATTGGCGGAGTGTTTGATCTTTCCGGCCTGGCCACGACGGGCATTGCCAGCGTGGAGGCGTATCGCGGGCCGAACAGCGTTTTGTATGGCTCCGATGCCTCCGCGGGCGTGATCGCGTTCACGACTCCACGCGGCAGCACGCCGTTTCCATCGCTTTTTTATGAAGGCGATCTTGGGAACTTCAGAACATATCGGAACGAGGTGCAACTAGGCGGTACGCATGGAAAGCTGGATTACTACGGTGGCTTCTCCGATTTGCAGACACAGAACTCGGTTCCGAACAATGAGGCTCACAACATTGCCGAAGTGGCCAACCTCGGATATGCGTTGTCGAGCAGGACGGACCTTCGAGTAACGGCGCATAACAATGACAATGCGATTGGGCTGCCGGGGACTTACACCTTCTGGGGCATGTCGAATGATGGGAAGGAGTCAGACCAGAACACTTATCTGGCAGCGAGTCTGGACCACACGTTCAGCGATCACTGGCATGGGTTAGTTCGCTATGGCTTAGCACGTAAGAGGGAAGAGTCGAAGCAGTGGTATCCGGCGGGAAATTTAATAGACGGAAACTACTACGGAAACTATACGACCATCCGCGGGGCGAACGGCTACTCGGCAAGCGGCCAGGCCATTATGAATTACGGCGGAATTTATCCGTGGACGATCGACCTGGTCTCTAATCGCGACAGCCTGTATGCGCAGAGCGACTATAACTGGACGCCGCATTTCGGGATCGTGGCCGGATTTCGCTATGAAGACGAGCGCGGCGCAGAGAACGAGTGGGTGTACGACTTTGGCGAAACGCTGGAGCGCGCCAATTACGACTACATGCTGGCCTTCAACGGAGATTTCAAGCAGCGCGTGTTCTACTCGCTGGGTGGAGGCATTCAGAAGAATCAGCTTTTTGGGACCGAGGGCACGCCGAGGATTGGAGTGGCGTTTTATCCCGTGCGGCCCGGGGCGGGTATTTTTCATGGAACCAAGATCAGCTTCAACTTCGCCAAAGGCGTGAAGGAGCCGGGCATTGATGACCAGTTCGGATCCCTCTATGCCTTTCTGTTGAAGAACGGAGGCGACTCCGCGGTTGGGCAATATGGGATTCGGCCGATTGGCGCTGAGACGGTGCGCAGCTACGACGGAGGCGTGGAGCAGAGTTTGTTCAGCCAGCGCGTGACGCTTCGCGCTACGTACTTCCACAATGAATTTGGAAACCAGATTGAGTATGTTCCGGCGAGCGTGGTACCTGCGTTGCTGCCGAACGTGCCTCCGGATGAACAGCAATTGCTGGAGGCATTTCTGAACAGCCAGGGAGCGTATTCGCTAACTCTGAATTCGATGGCGTATCGCGCGCAAGGTTTGGAAGCAGAACTGGAATACGGACTGGGGCGCAACATCTTCGTTCGGGGCGGATATACCTATCTGGACGCTGTGGTACAGCGGTCGTTTTCATCCGACGCGCTGGGGCCCAGCTACAATTCGCTGTTTCCAAACATACCGATCGGGAACGATTCGCCGCTGCGCGGTGCGCGCCCATTTCGTCGGCCGCCGCACACGGGATTCACGACCGTGACCTATAAGGGACAGCAATTTTCGCTGGCGGCGACTGGAGCCTATGCGAGCAGGAGCGATGACTCAACTTATCTTGGCTTTGGAACGCCTGCCGGGGACGACTCGCTGCTGCTGCCGAATCGCAATCTGGACCATGGATACGCCAAAATTGATCTGGGCGGGACGTTCAACGTGAATTCGTGGTTCGGCGTTTATGCGCAGTTGAACAACCTGCTCAGCAATCAACACATCAGCCCGATTGGATATACGTCACTTCCGTTCAACATGCGCGTGGGGCTGCGGTTTTCGCTGGGGCATCTTCCCAAATCAAAATGAGCAAAGGTCCGCTTCCATCGGTTGCATTGGGAGCGGACTACTTCTATGTGTCGAAGCAGTTGCGACGTGTCAGGAGCATGCTGAAAAGTCGGGTTCGCATCAGGGGACGGTTTCAGCCGTCCCGCAAAACCTTCAAAATAAATGAGGGCTTTAGCCCTGTGCGATGCGCATCGATGAAATCGACCTTTTCAGAAAGCTGTCAAGCCCTCAACTGCGAAAAATCCTCTAAGTTCCTCAATGCAAAGGACAGGATTTTTCGCTCAGGATGCCATTGAATTTCCACCAAAAGATATACTGAAATTAAGGGGAATACCACCCAAGTTGACGCCACTACCTTGGGGGCATCAGCTTGTCTTAAGCCAAAAGGACCACGTCAACTCAGGAATTGCCCCAAAGAAGCTGTCATCGTAAGTTATTGAATAAAGCTGACTTGCGCGCAAGTCCTTTGTTTTGACGGAACTCCGTCCGGACCCACGCTTTAACCTGAAGAAAACAAAGGAGAGTGGGAGAATTTTTTTTACTCTGCTTCACGAAATGGACACGCGGAGTTTGGTTCTTTAGTGATGGCGGCACCGCACGGATCACATCACTTCAGGAATTGCCTTAAGCTTCCCTCAGGCTGCGAACCTGCTCAATGCAGACCGGACGAGGTGCGCCGTTGCTTCACCGGTCACATGCGCCGAGGGCACAAGCTTATCTCCCACGCCGATCAGCACGAGATAGGCGAGAATGAGCATGATGAACAGCGCGATTCCAGAGAGGATCACGACGAGCAGAAAACTCGGGCCTTCTGAGTAAAGCTGGGCATTCACGGCTGAGCGCAGGTCTGTCATATGCGCTGGGATGCGCATGTCCCGCCTAAAGGTTTCCTATGCTCGCTTTAGGTCACCCGATTTTTCGGCGCCGCCCATGCGCACGCTGACAACCTTGGAGACGCCCGGCTCCTGCATGGTAACGCCGTAGATCATGTCGCCGGCAGTCATCATCTTCTTCGAGTGCGTGACGATGATGCACTGCGTTGTTCCGGACATTTCGCGCAGCATATCGGCCAGTCGCCCTACGTTGGTTTCGTCGAGCGGCGCGTCAACTTCGTCCAACACGCAGAAGGGGCTGGGCTGGTAGCGGAAGATTCCGACCAGCAGCGAAAGGGCTGTGAGGGCCTTTTCTCCGCCGGAAAGCAACATCACGTTCTGGAGCTTCTTACCCGGCGGCTGGGCCACGATGTCGATGCCGCTGTCGGCGGCGTTCTCCTCATCGGTAAGCCGCATGAATGCCTGACCGCCTCCGAACAGGCCGGAGA
>JBOGMA010000578.1:0-2435 GCA_050746465.1 Acidobacteriaceae bacterium | reverse complement strand
CTCATACAGGTGGAAGATGAGCGAGTTCGAGTCCTCAGCCTTTTTCATAGCTGTCAGCACCACATTTCGTGGTTCGACAGAAATGAAAGAGTGCCTCGCGGCCATTTCTCCCGTGTGCGAATCGACCTGCTCTGCACTCAGCCTGTAATTGAAGTCGAAGCCATGCCGAACCGACAGCGCCTCACGCCACCCGCTCGCGTGCGGATAGAGAGCACAGCTGAAGTGTTGATGCCCGCGGTCTGCATTAGGGTCCGGCCATGTGGGTGAGCGCAGCAGCGTCAGCCGCAGTACATTGCCACGTGCGTCGTAACCGAACTTCGAATCGTTGATCAGGCTGAAGCCATGCTGCCCGTCGCCCAAGTCGGCCCACCGCTGCGCCGGAACCTCGAACCGCGCCTTTTCCCAGCTATTGTTGCGTGTGGTCGGACGCTCAATCGTCCCGAAGGGAATTTCAAACGTGGCCTTGTCACTCGAAGCCGCCAGCGGAAACGCCGCCTTCAGCAACTCATGCGTCTCATGCCAGTCAATATCATTCTTCACGACCACTTCGTCGGAGCCCTCGGTCAGAATGATGTCCTGCGAGAACTTCGACTTGTCCGTGTGATGCGTCACGCGAATCACGGCCCGCATTGGCCCCTTGTCGATCAATTCCACTGAGTCCGCTGTGTCGAGCCTGTGCGGAGGAACATCATACGTGCCCGGATCGATGTTCCATGCGTCGTAGTCCTTCGGCAGATCGTGGTAAAGCTGAAGTTCATTGCCGCAGCTATTTGCCTCCAACGCCTCAAAGTTCGTTTTCTTGTCGAACAGGCTGGTGATGCATCCAGTGGTCTTGTCCACGGTGACGCGCAGATCGGCGTTCTCCATGGTCAGGCCGGAGACTTTCAGATCACTCGCAAAAGTGCGTTTGCCGGGAACCACATGCAGCACTTCATACCCAAGCGACGGCGCATTCTTCACATCCACCAGCAACTTGAAAGCGTGAGTCTGCGCGTTCGACGACAATACTTCCGACGGCAGCACATGGTTGTTGGCATCGAGCACCGAAACAGCCGACTCCGCCCGCGGCATCTGCACGCTCACCTTCACCGGGCCAGACCGCTCCCAGGCCAAGGGATTAAATACCATCACCGGAACGCCGGCGCCGCTTGTGTTCACGCGCGCGTACAGCGTCTTCATCGCTTGGGCGGAAATCGCGTTGTCTTCAAAGTGAACAACGTCAAAGTCCTTCTGCGCGTCCTTGTAAATGATTCCGATTCCCGATCCAGCCGCCAGATCATGGAAATCATTAAACGTAATCTTCTTCCAGGCATCGGTGAGCCGGCCATTCGGATACGCATTGCCGTCCAGCCACGCCAATGACGCGACCTTCTCCGCGTCCAGCGTCCATTCAGGAGCATTGCGCAGGTTGTACTTCAACTTGGCCTGAGTGGTGTACACGCCGCGATGGTATTCGAGATAAAGCTCGTCGTCCCAGGTGGGAATCGAAATCTTGCCGGCCACTGCCTCTGGAAATTGATAACCTTTCGCAATCGAATCGTAATCCCAGGTCCTGGACTCCGGCGCGATGTTCTTCTCCACCGCGGAGAAGTAGGTTCCGGCCGTCCCGAATTGCATCTTCGGAACCACCTTGTCGCTCTTCTCCCAATGCACTCCCTGGTCAAGCATGGAGCGGGTCGGGCCGCCCCCGTGGTCGCCCACGCCATACAGGTCCATCATCTCCTTCATGCCGGGGGCGAACTTGCGCGCCTGCGCCAGGTCCGCCGAAAGCCGGATCGGGCTAAGGTTCCGGTTCGCATAATCGTGCGGAAAATAGGTGAGCACCTTGCTGCCGTCCGGCGACTCCCACCAGAAGAGCTTCAGCGGAAGTTTATTGGTGTCATTCCACGCCATCTTCTGGGTCACGAAATAATCAATGCCGGACTTCTTGTAAATTTGCGGCAACTGCCAGTTGTACCCGAACGAATCAGGGTTCCAACCGATGCGGACGTTCACGCCATAGTGCTGCTCGTACCAGCGCTTCCCGATCAGAATGGATCGCGCCGTCGATTCACCATCAGGCAGATTCAGGTCCGGCTCTACCCACATTCCGCCCACCACTTCCCAGCGGCCTTGCTTGATGCGGTCCTTGATCTGGTTGTTCAGGTCCGGATACTTATTCGCCAGCCACGCGTTGTACTGCGCCGCGGATTGCGTGTAAGTGTAATCGGGATACTCGTTCATCAACTGCAGTGCCGTTCCAAACGTGCGCTTCACCACATCGACTGTCTCGGTCCAGGGCCACAGCCAGGCCGCGTCAATATGCGAATTGCCTGTTACGTGGAACGTGGCTTCCCGCATCAGCGGCTTCAGAGCATTCAGCGTCTGCTGCGCCTGATTCAGCGAAGCATCGAACTGCGTCTGGTCACCGGCGTCGAGCGCCTTAAGGTCAACTT
>JBOGMA010000577.1:0-9021 GCA_050746465.1 Acidobacteriaceae bacterium | reverse complement strand
TGTTTTGGATCAGCTTACAGATGCGGGGCTGTTTCGCCAGCAGTGTTTTGTTGGCGGCAAGTGGATGGGCGAAGGCAAGACGACGATTGAGAATCCGCATGACGGCAGCGCGCTCGGGCAGGTGCCGCTGTTCGGGGCGGTTGAAACGAAACTGACGATTGAGGCGGCGAATGCTGCTCTGCCGGAGTGGCGTGCGAGGACCGCGAAGGAGCGCAGCGATCTGCTGGCGCGATGGGCGGCGCTGTGCCGCGAGCGTGTGGAGGACCTGGCGCGGATTTTGACGCTGGAGGAAGGCAAGCCGCTGGCGGAGGCGCGCGGGGAAATGAATTATGGAACTGGGTTCCTGCAGTGGTTTGCCGAGGAAGCGCGGCGTGTGTACGGCGACACGATTCTGGCGAACACGACACGGCACCGGATTGTGACGCTGAAGCAGCCGGTGGGCGTGACGGCGGCGATTACTCCGTGGAATTTCCCGCATGCGATGATTACGCGCAAGGCGGGACCGTCGCTGGCGGCGGGTTGCACGATGGTGGTGAAGCCGGCACCGGAGACTCCGTTTTCCGCGCTGGCGCTGGCCGAGCTTGCACAGCGGGCGGGGATTCCGGCGGGCGTTTTCAACGTGATTACCGGAGACGCGGTGGAGATTGGGAAAGAGCTTACGTCGAATCCCATTGTGCGGAAGCTGTCATTTACGGGATCGACGGAGGTGGGTCGGATTCTGCTGCGCGAGTGCGCGGGCACGATTAAGAAAGTCACGATGGAACTGGGTGGGAATGCTCCGTTTGTGATTTTTGACGATGCTGAGATGGACAAAGCCATTGCGGGAGTGGTGGCGTCGAAGTTTCGCAATGCCGGGCAGACGTGCGTTTGCGCGAATCGGATTTTTGTTCAGGATGGAATTTACGATGCGTTTGCGGCGAAGCTGAATGAGGCGGTGAGCGGGCTGAAGGTCGGCAATGGTCTTGATGAAGGCGTGTCGATTGGGCCGCTAATAAATCAGCAGGCGCTGGATAAGGTTGAGGCCCATGTCTCCGACGCGCTGGGGCATGGAGCGAAGCTGGTGACGGGAGGGGCTCGGCATGAGTTGGGCGGGCTCTATTACCAGCCGACGATTTTGACGGATGTGAAACCGGAGTCGCTGCTGATGCGGGAGGAAACGTTTGGGCCGGTGGCTCCGCTGATTCTGTTCCGCGATGAGGCGGAAGTGGTGCGGATGTCGAACGATACGGAGTCGGGGCTGGCGGCGTATTTCTACACGCGCGATGTGGGGCGCGCGTGGCGCGTGGCCGAGGCGCTGGAGTACGGGATGGTGGGCATTAACGAAGGCATGATTTCGACCGAAGTTGCGCCGTTTGGCGGAGTGAAGCAGTCGGGGCTGGGGCGCGAGGGGTCGAAGTACGGCATCGAAGAATATCTGGAACTGAAATATCTCTGCTTCAATATTTCCTGACAAATCACGCATCAAAACTGAGACCGATTGCGCGAGGAATGACGATAGGAAAGTTTGGAATCTTCCGGCGGTTGAAAATGGCTGCAATGGTCGTGTGCCTGGCGGCTGTGATGCCGCTTGCGGCGGCGGGCCAGAGCAGCGGCTGTTGTCGCACAGGCAAGGTGGTGAATGCGGATGGGGCCCCGGTGGCGGAGGCGAGCATTCTGGATGCGAGCGGGATTTTGCTTACGAAGACGACGGCGGATGGGTCGTTTTCGGTTCCGGCGGGCGTGACTCGAGTTGAAGTAGTGGCGACGCATTTTGCTCCGGTGTTTGCGAGCACGAATGCGAGCGCGCCGGTGCGGGTGGTGGTTGAGCGTCCGCTGGAAACGGTGGTGGTGAGCGCGTATCGGTCGCCGCTGCCGACGATGGATTCTCCGGCGAGCACGCGGGTGATGTCGCGGGAGATGCTGCAGCAATCGGCTCCGATTTCGCTGGACGGGAAGCTGCGGGAGGTTCCCGGGTTTGAGTTGTTCCGGCGGTCGAGTTCGCTGGTGGCGAACCCGACGACGGAAGGTGTTTCGCTGCGCGGGCTGGGATCGACGGCTGCGAGCCGGTCGCTGGTGCTGTTCGATGGGATTCCGCTGAATGATCCTTACGGCGGTTACATCCACTGGGAGGAGATTCCGGAGCCGGCGATTGAGTCGGTGGAGGTGGTGCGCGGCGGGGCTTCGGATCTGTATGGGTCGAGCGCGATTGGCGGGGTGATCAATATTCTTCCGGTGCGGCCGCGCGGGAATGGGCTGCGGCTTTCGGGGTCATACGGATCGGAAGCGACGACGGATGATTCGGCCTTGGGGACATTTGGCTCGGGCCCCTGGGCGGGGATGTTTGCCGGAAGCGTGATTGCGACGGATGGGTACACGCTGATTGCTCCGGAGTTTCGCGGGCCGATTGACCAGCCGTCGAATGTGCATGCGCAGAATGGGCTGGCGGAGTTCGACCGCAATTTGCCGGGTGGTGGGCGAGCGTTTTTGCGCGGGATGGTGCTGAATGAATCGCGGCACAATGGAACTCCGCTGCAGGCGAATGGGCTGCGGCTGTGGCGGTATGCGGCGGGCGCGGATGTGAGTCGGCTGATGCTGCGTGCTTATGGAGCGAGCGAGCACTACTGGCAGACGTTTTCGTCGGTGCCGCCGGATCGCGCGTCGGAGAAGCTGACGAAGCTGGGGCATGATCCTTCGGATGAGCTGGGCGCGCAGGCGAACTGGCATCAGCCGGTGGGGCGCAATCTGCTGCTGTTGGTGGGCGCGGACACGCGCGAGGTTCGGGCGACAGATTATTCGCAGCTTTTTGTGGGGTCGGGCGGCGAGTCGAGCGCGGGCAGCAGGCAGCGGCAGACGGGCGTTTATGGAGAGGCGCTGTACACGCCGAAGAAGTGGACGCTGAGCGGGTCGGCGCGCGTGGATCACTTTTCGAATTTCGATGCGAAGCAGTATTCGGCGTCGGCGGGTGTTACTCCGCTGCCCACACTTGAAGAGGCGGTGTTCGACCCGCGGATTGGTGTATCGCGGCGGCTGACACACTCGTTTGCGTTGAATGCGTCGGCGTTCCGGGCGTATCGCGCGCCGACCGAGAATGAGCTGTATCGCAGCTTTCAGGTAGGGCAGCAGGTTACGAAGGCGAATCCGAATTTGAAGTCGGAGCGGGCGACGGGGTGGGAGTCGGGATTTCAGGTGAATATGGAGCGCATTGGCTCAACGGTGCGGGCCAGCTACTTCTGGACGCAGGTGAATCGGCCCATTACGGCGCTGACGCTGAGCGCGACTCCAACGAGCGAGCTTTTGCAGCGCAACAATATTGGACAGATCGAGAGCCGGGGTATTTCGCTGGATTACTCGATTGAGGAGCGATGGTTTGCGCTGATTGGTGGCTACCAATTTGCTGACGCGACGGTTACAAAGTTCGCGCAGGAGCCGGAGCTTGTGGGCAATTGGATTCCGCAGGTGGCCCGCAATATGGCGACGACGCGGGTGTTGCTGCGCAAAAGGCGCTGGGGCGTTCTGAGCTTGCAGGGCCGTATGAGCGGACGCCAGTTCGACGATGACCTGAACCAATATCTGCTTCATGGGTATTTTCGGATGGATGCGCATGCTTCGCATTCCATTGGCCAGCACGTGCAGGTGTATGCGGATGGAGAAAATCTTTTTGACCGGGAGATTGAGGTGGGCAAAACTCCGCTGCCCACACTGGGAACGCCGCGGGTAGCGCGGTTTGGACTGCGGTTGAGCTGGGGAGATTAGAGCGGGGCTTTGCAGCCCCGCTGCGGCTAAAGTTACCAGCGGGAGATAGTCAGATCGTCCAGATACACGGTGGCCGATCCGCTTGCGCCAAGCCCGTCCACCTGAAAATTGGTGAGCAGAGTAGAGCCCCAACCCAACGCGAAAGCCGAAGGAGCCGTGGCATTAATGGTCTGTTTTGCGCCGTCGAGGATGACGTATTTATAAGTGACGTTTCCGGACTCGTCGCGTGAATAGGCGATTTGAACACGGTGCCACGTATTGATTTTCCATTTGCGTGGATTGCACGCGGCGTTCGCATGCACCCATACGGACTTATGGTTTTGGGGAGTACCGATGTTTTTTGTGTAATCCCATGTGCTTGAGTAGCCGTCGCACTGGAAACCGTAAATGACAGTTTGTCCATTACTCAAAACCTGGTTCATATCCAATTCGATGTTGGCGATACTCGATGCCGAATTGGCGATGTAAATCCAGCCATCCCAGAAGAAGTTGGTAGTGGCGGTATCAGCGCCAAAACTAACCCAGTAACGTTCTCCGCCATTGTTCTTATAGCTCATGACGAATTTGCGCGCCGCGCCGCTACGGGAAGGCGATCCGGTAAGGCTCATACTCCCTGAAGAGCTGGCCCCGCTGCTCCCAGTCGCCGTGTCATAGACGCCATCCCAGTTACTTAGCTTCTGGATTCCCGTTACCTGCAGTGCGCCAGCCGGAACCGGGCCGTCGGTTGTCGAGCCGCCTCCACTGCTGGAGGCACCACCAGCACTGCTTCCCGAACTGCCTGCCGAGCCGCTGTTGGAACCGCCATCGCCGCTGGAGCTCGCGGAACTTCCATTGCTGCCGGAACTAGCTGTGCTTCCGCCTGAGTTACCAGCAGTGTTACCGGAGCTACCGCTGGAGCTGCTGCCCGAACTCGCACTGCCGCTGGAACTCGCAGAGCTCCCATTGCTGCCCGAACTGGCCGTGCTTCCGCCTGAGTTACCAGCAGTGTTACCGGAGCTGCTGCCGGAACTGCCGCCTGAGCTTGCGCTGCCGCTAGAACTCGCAGAACTTCCGTTGCTGCCCGAACTAGCTGTGCTTCCGCCTGAGTTACCGGCAGAGTTACCGGAGCTGCCGCCCGAGCTTGCACTGCCGCTGGAACTCGCGGAGCTTCCGGAACTTCCATTGTTTCCCGAACTGGCCGTGCTTCCGCCTGGGTCACCGGCGGAGCTAGTGGAGCCGCCGCCCGAGTTTGCACCGCCGCTGGAACTCGCACTCCCGGATCCTATCGTGCTGCTGGCGGAGCCAGAGCTGGCAGCCGTGGCGCGGAGCGTTGTGTTCACGCCGCATCCAGCAAGAAAAATCGGAACCGACACTAACATCAGATTGACTACTGCAAAAGCAAAAGGATTCTTTCTGGGCGTGCTCATTTTTGCACCGGGACAGTTTGGCCTCAGCCCGGCTGAATGAAAGCTTTCGCCATCAGCATCGACCGGGCTTTTTTGCAGCGTTTATCTTTCGCCGAGCCGCACGGGGGCTGTCGCGATAATGATCACGAGGCCGCAGCCAGGCGGAATTCGACTGGTATTTGCAGTTAGCCGGCGTATTTTGCCGGCGGCATTGCAGAAGGGAAGGGTGAACGCTGTCAGTTCACCGAATACGCGCAGACGACGAGCCCTGCGCGGATCTGCCGGGGGAGGCATAGCGCTTCTCAGCGGAAGCAAAAGTGGGTAGTTACTGTAATGGTTATTGCGCAATCTTACATGGCTAAATAAGAAAGGCAAGAACTATTGCTGAAACGTACCCCATTAGTAGGTTATCTCTTGGTTACTAAAGGAATGGTAAAGTAATAACTCAGCGAAACAGCGATAAGTCAACGGCCGAACCCATGGCTTTGTAACCGGCGTCGCTGGGATGGAGATGATCGCCAGAGTCGTAGGCGGGCAGAAACATGGATGGCTTGGAGGGATCGCGAGTGACTTTATCGAAATCAATGACGGCGTCAAAAGCTCCGCTGGTTCTGATCCACTGATTAACCCCTTCGCGAATCTGCTCTCCCTGGGGAGATGCGTATCCGGCGCCCATGTAGGGGGTGAGGGTTGCGCCGATGACTTTGATGCCGTGGGTGTGGGCTCGGGTGATCAACTGCGACAGCGCGAAGATGACGTCCTGCGCGGTGATGATCTCTCCGGGCTCGCGCGGATGAGCAATGCTTCCGATATCGTTGATGCCTTCGAGAATGACCAGGTATTTCACGCCGCTTTGCGCCAATACGTCTCGATCAAAGCGCGAAAGAGCGTTCGGGCCGGTTCGATCATGGAGGAGACGATTGCCGCCGATGCCTTCATTCAGCACAGCGAGATGCGCAGTTTTCGGATTGGCCTGCAAACGCCTGGCGAGTACATCGGGCCAGCGGCGGTTGGCGTCGCGAGTGGATTGCCAGCCATCGGTAATGGAATCGCCGAAGGTAACTATTGAGGCGGCCTGGGTGTCGGTTTCGCTTACGTCGATTCCCTTCACAAAGCACCAGGAGTAGATGAGGCGGGGGGACGTCAGTGTTTCCGCCGACGCGGTGTTTCCAGCGGTAGTAAAATTTGTGGATTGGCCATCTTCATGGCAGGTAGTTTCGCTGACATATTGCTGGGGCAGATAGACGCTCACGGCAAGGTCAGATAACGCAGCTACGCGCATAGGCACCGGGTCGCTGAAGACGACAGCGCCGGCGGGGATTGTGACCGTTGAGCTTCCGTCAAAGGTGAGGGCGTGATCGCTGCCCGGCTCAATTGCTCCGTTGCCCGCACTCACGGCAATATGCGCGGCGCCCACCGTCAGCGGCTGCGGGCCAAACTCATTCGTTAGCTGGACACGGATGGAGGCCCCGCCCTCGCTGATGTGAACAATGTCGCGGTAGGTGGAGTCACCGGGTGCGGGCTGG
Organism: Acidobacteriaceae bacterium; assembly: GCA_050746465.1. Taxonomy (GTDB): domain Bacteria; phylum Acidobacteriota; class Terriglobia; order Terriglobales; family Acidobacteriaceae; genus Silvibacterium. Next base: position 2,378 of record JBOGMA010000577.1, on the reverse strand, counting down.
CCGGGATTCACGCTTTCCCCCATCGGCGACGCGGCCCAGGTTCCAACCCAATGCGACGCGGGTTGCTGCGCGCTCAGCATGGCTGTGGCTGTGAGGAACAGAAGCAGAATGCCGGGCAGGGATAACTTCTTCATTCGATTCTCCTTCGTTGCATCGTGCAGAACTGACTTTTAGCTACATCCCTTCTACACGCTTTGCATATTTAAGAGAAGCGGAAGGCAGCCTGTCTGGGCATAGCGTCGGCGGGATTCATCGGGATGCGCAGCAAGGATTGACTCGAAACAAAAGCTTATTGCGCCGGAGGAATCTCAGAGAGTCGTTTAAGACGCAGGATGCGAATGGGCTCGCCCACTAACGTGATGAGGATTACACCGGCCATGATCATAAAGCCGTCCTGGGCAGTTTGCATAAGTCCCAGCGAGATGAGGAGCGTGGTGGAAAGCGAGGCCGGTTGACTGGCGCGCAAAAGCAGCGTGAAGAACGCCGTGAGCGCCGCGGCAATGACTGCCGCCCACACCCGCAGGAGCGGCACGCCATGTCCTGAAACGGGTGGTGCGCTCCAGGCGCGAACAATGAAGAGAGCGGCAAAGCCGGCGAGTACCGCGATAAGATGCCCGACAACGACATTGTAGGTACGGGCGCTGGGTCGCTTCGGCGTCTCGACGAGTTCGTAAGCCGTGGGACCGAGGCTGGCAAAGATGAGCGGCTGGTGAGAGGCCCATCCGATGATCGAAACGATGAGAATCAAGAGCCCTTCTGCAACAGGGGCGATCAGCAAATCCCTTCTCGACATCTGGGTATCCTCCCATTGTGAGCCCCACGCCCGGGCTGAATTATCGGATGCGTGCGGCTGGCCGCCGGTTTGGGGCGCATCCAAACAATAGGGCGCGCCTGTGGCTTTTTGAAAATTTCGTGACAAGCTGATGACATTCGGCGCTGCAGCAATGTGCTCGAATCTGATTGACACCAGGATGCGGTGAATCTATGACACACGCCTACATTAACCGCATTGCTACAGCCGTTCCTGAACACGACATTCACCAGTCGTTTGTCGCCTTTGCTGAATCGATGCTCGTGGACGAGCGGGTAAGGGCGGTTTTTATGCGGATGGCCGCGAAATCAGAGATCGAACATCGTTTTTCGCCACTCCAGGTAAGCAGGCCTGTGCCCGCAGACGGGGACGACGCTTACGTTGTCTATCCGCGCGGCGATTTTCCGACAACAGCAGAGCGCATGAAGCTTTTTGAGCGTTTCGCGCCCGCCCTGGCGGCGAAGGCTCTGGATGGTCTCACACTCTCGCGTGAAGAACGTCAGCGCATTCATCACGTGATTGTGACCTGCTGCACCGGGTTTTATGCTCCGGGCCTTGATTTTGCAATCATCGACCACCTAGGCCTCTCACCGGCAACCGAGCGGACCATGGTGGGATTTATGGGCTGCTATGCGGCGATCAATGGATTGAAGCAGGCACGCCACATTGTGCGGTCAGAGCCGGAAGAAAGCGTGTTGCTGGTGAACCTCGAACTCTGCACGCTTCATCTGCATGAAACGCAGAATCTTGAAGAGGTCCTGTCGTTCCTCATCTTCGCCGACGGATGCGCCGCGGCCCTGATCAGCGCGGAACCGGTGGGTCTGGAGATGGATGGTTTTCACGCAATCCAGATTGAGAGCACGCGAGAGCTGATTACGTGGCGCATTGGCGATGGCGGCTTTGACATGCTGCTATCGGGGCGGGTGCCGCGCGAGATCGGAAATGCGCTGAACGCCGAAGCCCACGGATTTTCCAACGGGAACTCGGTAGATCTGTGGGCCGTTCATCCTGGAGGCAGGTCAGTGCTGGATGCGGTTGAAGAAGGGCTCGGGCTGCCTCCGCAGGCGCTCACTGCGTCGCGACGTGTGCTGTCCTCATTTGGAAACATGTCTTCCGCGACGGTGATGTTTGTGCTGCGCGAGCTGATGCGGACTGCTCAGAGCGGGCAGACCGGCTGTGCGATTTCCTTTGGCCCGGGGCTTACGGCGGAGACAATGCGGTTCCATGCCGTCTGATCGAGTTGATTTTTCCCGGCGCGCTCAACTCTCGGAGTGGATGGACGAGCCTTGCGAGTATTCCGAATTTCGTGATTGCCTGCGCGATCTGGAAAAGGTAAATCGGGCTGTGGGCTCGTATCGGCCAACTCTGAATTGGCTGGAGCAATTCGCTGCGCCGGGCAGAGAGCCTCTGCGCATTGTGGATGTTGGTTGCGGCGGCGGAGATATGCTGCGACGCATCGAAGCATGGGCAAGAGTGCGAGGAATAGCTGTTCAGCTCACAGGAATCGACCTGAATCCGTACTCCGCCCGCGCGGCGCGGGAGTTCACCGAGAACGGCAGCTCAATTC
>JBOGMA010000576.1:0-6421 GCA_050746465.1 Acidobacteriaceae bacterium | reverse complement strand
CCGGGTTGCCGCTCGTGGCCTGGGTGATGCCGGAGAGTTGCCATCCGCCGATCACAGAGCGCTCAAACGCGTTGTTCGAGTGCAGGAAAAACGGCAGGTTATAGATATAGTTCACGCCGAACACATTCCGCCGGTCAATGGTGCCCGATCCGCGGTCGTATTCATAATCGAACGGATTGGAGATATCACCGCCCGAACCCTGCTGGTTGGTGGATCCAAGGTCGCCGCTCTCGATGTCGATTTCGTGCGACCACGTGTAGGACAACTGCACCGTCAATCCGTGCTTGTTCTGCATGCGCAGAGAGGTCTGCAGGGAGTGATAAGTGTTGTTGGTCCGGTTTTCGATCCGTGTGATGCTGCTGAAGCCCGGGAACATCCTATAGAGGTTCGAGTTTGCGCCCGTGGCGACCGCCTCGCGTTGGTCGTATGGATTGGCCGTATTCGCGGCGTCGGTTAACGGCAGTGTATTGACGGCCCGCTGATCGTTCTGGTCCCAGCCCGTCATCCCCACGTACTGAATGACTGCGACGGTCGACGGAGCAAGTTCATGCTGAATGCCGAGGCTGAACTGGGCCGTGCCCGGGTTGGGATAATGGTAATCAAGGCTGCTGAAGTTGCTTGGGAAGAACGGAGCCGTGGCAGTCTGCCCCGTCTGGTTGCTGGTACTCGGGTTTGAGAAGTATACGGCGCTGACCGACGGCTGATAGGCATACGGCGGGTTGGTGGACGTACCGTATACATCGTTGCCCTGGACGCGCTCGAAGAACATTCCGAACCCGCCGCGAAGCACGGTCCTGCCGTTTCCGAAAAGATCCTCAGCGAAGCCAACCCGCGGCTCAACGGTTCCATAAGTATCCTTGACCAAACCTCTGGGGAACCCATTGACGCCGGGAAATTCTACACCGTTGAGATAGAACGGAACCGATGTTCCTGCGATTTGGCGGAATCCAGGGCCATTGGGATCCAGAGTTCCGTCAGCAGGATTCGGCGACTGAGTATTCGCCGCGGTGAAGGATCCGGGTATGAAGTTTGATGTCGCGTTGTTCTTTTCATAAACATGCGGCAGCCCATCATAACGGACTCCGAGATTGAGGGTCAGGCTGGGAGTAACATGCCAGTTGTCGTTCACGTAGAACGAATAGGTGTTGTTGATCCAGTGCTTGGTATCCAGCCGCTGAAGCTGCGAATAGCCGCTGGCAAAGCCCAGCAGGAAGTTGCCATACGCGTCATTTGAATAGGCCGAATCGCTGAAGCTGTAGTCGCCCTCGGTGTCCGCCTGCTGCTGCTGGTTCTTGTCACTGCGCATGTAGCTGAAGCCAAACGAGAAGGCGTGCTTTCCGTGCGTCCAGTGCAGATCGTCGCGAAGCTGATAGTTGAGGTAGGAATTGTGCCACGGCCAGTAGATAACCGTATAAGTCGTGTTGGGGGCGCCGTTGAACGATATCTGTGGAAGCCGATTATCTGCGTTGCCGCCGCTGAAAATTCCCACCGCGCTCCAACCTGAAGGCTGCTGGTAGATACCCGCCGGCAGGACGTCGATGGTGTTCCCGTTCACGTCCAGTGCGGATTCGTTCAACAGGTTCGGAGAAAGCGTCTGGGTAAGCTTGATGACCGAGCTCCAGGACGGATTATTAAAAACGTCGCCGACCGTTCTGTAGCTGTCGCCGCTCCACATGGTTGGGAAGATGGTCTGCGACATCTGGTCGTGGACCCAGTGGCCCATGAGTTGGTACTTCTCATTGAAGTGATGATCGATGCGGACGACATCCTCACGGACGTTGGTAGGCTGTGCCGGCGAGGCACTGACCTGAGTTCCGTTGGCCAGATTAGGCTTGGGGATGGCGCCGGTACCCATGAACAGCACCGCATTGGGATCAATGAGGTTGGCGGGAATGGTATACAGGCCAGCGGAAGGACTCTTAAACGGCTGCCCAGCAGTTAATCCGTCCTGACTGTAAATTGCAAGTTTCGCGGGATCACTTGTCTGTGGAACGATCAATGGCTTTCCGCCCAATGGTGTGTAGTTCAAATCCTGACCCGCAACCGGAATGTCTGCGAGCGGGATGGTGTTCTGGATGGACGGAGCGGCGCCCGCGATGTACTTGCGCCATTCCTCGTTCACAAAGAAGAAGGTCTTGTTCTTGAAGATCGGGCCGCCAATGTTTCCACCGAAGATGTTGAGGCGGAGTTCAGGGGTGGGCTGGCCGTTCTGCTTGGAAAGGAAGTTCTGAGCGTCAAATGCGTCGTTGCGGTTGAACTCCCACACGCCGCCATGGAAGCGGTTGGTTCCGGACTTGAGCACCATCAGCACCGTGCCCCCGGAGGCAATGCCGTACTGCGGCTGGTAGTTGCTGCTGAGAACCTGGAACTGGGCGAGAGCATCTGGACTGATGGCTACGTCCAGTTTGCCGCCGCTGCCGCGATCATAGACTTCGCCGCCATCGATCATCCAGTTGTTGTGGTCGTAGCGCATGCCGTTGAAATTGATTTCGGCGCTGCTGCCTTGGGCGGTGACGCCATTGAAGGCCGGCAAAGTATTGGTGACGCCGGTACCCAATGTGGTCAGTGAAATGACGTTGCGACCGTTGGTGGCAAGTTGCAGGACCTGCTGGCCGGTGATCAGCGTGCTGACTGCGTTCGTCTCAGCCTGCACCTGAAGAGCGTTGGCCTGGACCGTCACCGTCTCGGCCTGCGATCCAACCTGGAGAAGGACGTCGGCGCGCATCGTCTGCGCTACGTTCAGCACCAGATTGGTCTTGGTGTAGGTTTTAAATCCGGATGCCGTAACTTTCAGATCGTATGTGCCAATCTGCAAGTCCGAGAAGGTATAGAGGCCCGCCCCGTCGCTCCGCGCAACGTGGACCGTCTGCGTGGCAATGTGCGTAGCAGTTATTGTTGCATTTGGGATTGCTGCACCGGTTGGATCGGTCACGATACCGGTGATTGTGGCGCTTTCCTGAGCTCCCGCCATCGCCACGAATAACAATGCGATGAGAGCCACGCCAAACGTGGACACTAAGTACTTAGCAAACTTCATTACTAACCCCCTCTGAAAACTGCTCACGGCTGAATCCTTGCTTAAACGAAAAAGCCCGCGGCTGACTGATGATTTACGGATCTTTCTTGCTTCAAGTGAGAAACCAGGTTCGGCGTCAACCGAAATTCATTCCTTACTTGGGCAACTCGTCCATACCCTGAATCAAAGCGGATTACTCTTATACGCCACGATTCGGGCATCTCTCTTCTATAGCTACTCGCTCAGAAGAGGATGCGCCTCATTTCTACTGCTTCGTTGACATGATGTCAACACTTTTCCTTCTACAAAATCGTTTTTGCACGGATACCGTTTACATTGAAACGCTGAGACGGAAGATCGGAATAGATGTCTGTGCTGTTTCATATGGATTTATACAATGTGTCATAGATGACCCCTCTCAAGGCAGAGAGTTCGGGTTCGATCTCCGATGGCGCCACCAAGGCTCCCGACATGCCTAACGCAGATGAGACGGATGCAGGATCGAAATGTTCGGTCCTAATTTGTCACGCCAAAATGTATTGGTCCGCAATTTCGCGGAATGACTGCAATTGCGTTTGGGCCCACGCTTGATCCTTGCCGAGTTCGTGCGCCAGCAATTCGGCAACCATGGGGGCCATGCGGTGGGCGGCGCGTGCATTCAGCGGCAACGCACGGAATCGTCTTGCGAGCACATCGTCCAGAGTTCGCGCCATTTCTTCGCGTGCCGCCCATATCACTTCAGCGCCAATGTAGGGGAGCTCGGGGTCGAGTAGTCGTGCAAGTCCAGGAGCGTCTTCAGCGATTCTTCTTATCTGTTCCGCATCCGTGCCGTATACCTCCCAGGCCTTAGTTCCTCCGGATTGGTAGCCGTGGAAACGCAGAGTAGCAGTAGTACAGGGACGCTTTTCCAGCTTTCCCACGGTGATGGCCCGGTTCACGGCATCCTCTGCCATGTGGCGATAGGTGGTCCATTTGCCGCCGGCGATGGTTATCAGGCGAGAGGCATCAACCTCGATGGCATGGCTGCGCGAAATGCCAGAGGTCTTGTGGCTGTTGGAGTGAGCTGTTTTCACCAAGGGCCGAATGCCGGCGAAGGCGCTCAGAACGTCTGCGCGTTTTGGTGGTTTGCTGAGATAGCGCGCTACGGTGTCCAGGATGAAACGGATTTCTTCCTCCAACGGGCGAGGCTCGTAGGATGGCGAATCGATGGGGGTATCTGTCGTGCCGACCAGCGTATGTTCGTGCCACGGAATTGCAAAGAGCAAGCGGCCGTCCGGTGTGTGGGGAACCATGATCGCCGTCTCGCCGGGAAGAAACGATTGGTCGAACACCAGATGGATTCCCTGGCTGGGCGTGACCAGGTTCGACGCCGCGGGGTTGGTAAGGCGTCGAATTTCGTCGGAGAAAATACCGGTGGCGTTAATGACGACTCTGGATTTGCACTGAAATTGCGTGCCGGTCTCACGGTCCAGGAAAACCACTCCGTTCACAATGCCGTTCTGGTCTTTCGCGAGATCGACGACGGATGCATAATTCAGAACGACCGCGCCCAGGTCCGCAGCCGTCAGCATAAGTGTGATCAGCAGTCGAGCATCATCAAACTGTCCATCGTGATAGAGTACCGAGCCTCGCAACCCGTCGCGGGTGAGTGCAGGCGCCCGCTCGATGGTTTGCCCTCGCGAGAGGATCTTTGAGGGGCCAAATCCGCATCTGCCTGCGAGCAGGTCATACAACTTCAGGCCGATGCCGTAGTACGGCTTTTCCCACCATAAATAGTCTGGTACAAGGAAGGCGAGGTCATGGACCAGATGCGGCGCATTTTGCCGAAGGATGCCGCGCTCTTTCAATGCCTCCATCACTAGCGGGAGGTTACCTTGTTGCAAATATCGCACGCCGCCATGAATCAGTTTGGTGCTGCGGCTGGAGGTTCCTTTGCCGAAGTCCTCTCGCTCCAGCAGCAGAACGGAGTAGCCGCGGCTGGCGGCGTCGACGGCGATGCCCGCTCCTGTTGCTCCGCCGCCGATGACGATGATGTCCCATGGAGCTTCGCGCTCGCGCAGGCGAGCCATCATGGTTTCGCGCTTCATGCGATTTCCGAATTCCAGTTCCTCGAACGGCCCACGGCCTCTGCCCACCTCGCGCGGTGGCGGTCCATTTCGGCGTGGTCCGCTGCGGGATGAAAAACGGTGTCCGGAGCGCGATTCGCGCCGATCGCATCGAGATTGGGCCAGAAGCCGGTCGCGAGACCTGCGAGGTAGGCGGCTCCGAGCGCCGTCGCCTCGAAGAGGGCGGGCCGCTCAATGGGAATTCTGAGCAGGTCAGCCTGGAATTGCATGAGCAGGTCATTCGCCGCGGCACCGCCGTCCACCCGCAGGTGAGTAGAAGGATTGCCGGAGCTTTTATCCATGGCCTGGAGCACGTCACCTACCTGGAAGGCGATGCTTTCGAGCGCGGCCCGTGCAATGTTTGCAATTTCTGTGTTGCGTTGGAGGCCGATGATGAGTCCGCTTGCGCCCGGGTCCCAGTGCGGCGCGCCAAGCCCGGTGAATGCGGGAACAAAAAACACGCCGTTGGATGAGGCCGCTGATCGCGCCAACGATTCAATGTCCGGTGACTGGGCGATAAATTTCATGTTGTCGCGCAACCACTGCACCACTGCGCCGCCGATGAAGATGCTGCCTTCGAGCGCGTACTCGAGTTTTTTGGATGGGCTGCAGGTCAGGGTGGTCAGCAGACGTTCATTTGAAAGCGTGAACCGTCCGCCGATATTCTGCAGCAGAAAGCAGCCGGTGCCGTAGGTGCATTTAGCGTCTCCGGGACGCGTGCACAGATGGCCGAAAAGCGCGGATTGCTGATCGCCCGCGATACCGGCGATTTCGACGTCCGCAAGGCCGAGCGTCGTAGTTACTCGATCGATTCTTTCGCTGGACCATACGACTTCCGGCATCATGCTGTCCGGAATTCCAAAGAGCTTCAGCAGATCGTCGTCCCACCTATCCGTCACGACGTTGTAGAGCAGCGTGCGCGAAGCGTTTGTTCTGTCCGTGACGTGCCGTTTGCCGCTGGTAAGGTTCCAGATGAGCCAGGAATCGACGGTACCGAAGGCGAGCTTGCCCTCCTGAGCCTGGCGGCGCGCATCGGGCACATTCTCCAGAATCCAGGCAATCTTGGTCGCGGAGAAATAGGGATCAAGAATCAGCCCGGTTTTCCGCCGGATTGCGTCTTCGGCACCATCGTTAATCAATTGCTTGCATAGCGCCGCACCGCGCCGGTCCTGCCATACGATTGCGTTGTAGATTGGCCGTCCCGATTCGCGATCCCACACGATAGTGGTTTCGCGCTGGTTGGTGATGCCGAGCCCGGCCAGGTCGCGAGGACGCGCACCGGCTTTTCCCAGAACTTCTA
>JBOGMA010000575.1:0-1653 GCA_050746465.1 Acidobacteriaceae bacterium | reverse complement strand
AGGATGTACCCCGGCGCCAGCAGAACGCGGCGGGGATGCGCGGTCATATCCAGCAGACGTATAGGGTCGCCATCTGGTTCACAAGCGTTGCTCTGAGGTCTCGCCACACAGTGATGAAGATGTCTCGCAAACCGTCGAGCGCTGGGGTGTTGAATACGCGGCAACAGTACTTTTTGCCGAATCCAATTGCGTATGCGCCCACCCAATATCGCTGTCCTGCTCCATCTGGCAATGCTAACATTTCCGCATGGAGCGGTTGCAGGCCTATAAGTTCGAGCTGTGCCTGCGCGGAGCACAGAATCGCTTGATGCACCGGTTCTCCGGTTCCTGCCGCTATGTCTACAATCGGGCGCTGGCCCTCCAGCGCGGGCGGTACGAGCGCGGAGAAAGGAAGCTCCGCTACGTGGAGCTGTGCAAGGAACTCACAGCTTGGCGCAATGACCCGCAGATTTCCTGGTTGGCCGATACTCATTCACAAGTCCTGCAACAGGCGCTGAAGGATCTCGAGCGGGCCTATGCCAATTTTTTCGCCAAGCGAACGGCGTTTCCTCGGTTCAAGAGGAAAGGACTGCACGATAGCTTTCGCTTTCCCCAGGGCTTCAAATTGGATCAGATCAATGACCGCGTCTTTTTGCCCAAGATCGGCTGGGTCCATTATCGCAACAGCAGGAGCGTCCAGGGCGAGCCGTGCAACGTCACGATATCCCACGGCGCGGGCAAGTGGTTCGTATCGGTCCAGACCGCACGCGAGGTGGCGCGACCCGTGCCATCCTCCACGAGCGCCATAGGCATCGATCTCGGAGTCGCCCGCTTCGCCACTCTCTCGGATGGCGCAGTGTACGAGCCGCTCCATAGCTTCAAGCGTCACCAGCAACGGCTCGCTCATTATCAGCGGATGATGAGCCGAAGATGCAAATTCGGTAGAAACTGGCAGAAGGCCAGAAGGAAGGTGCAGAAGATTCACGCTCGGATCGGCAACTGCCGTCGCGACTACCTGCACAAGATCTCGACCGCCATCAGCAAAAATCACGCGATGGTCTGCATTGAGGACTTGCAGGTGCGGAACTTGTCCAAGTCGTCCTCGGGAATGGTAACCAATCCGGGTACTCAGGTTCGGGCCAAATCGGGCCTGAATCGCTCGATTCTCGATCAAGGGTGGTTCGAGTTCCGCCGTCAGCTGGAATACAAGCTGGCGTGGAATGGGGGCATCCTCATCGCCGTGCCGCCGCAAAACACCAGTCGGGAATGTCCCGCATGCGGCCACACGCACGCGGCGAACCGGCAGACACAGGCGCAATTCCGATGCGTCGAATGTGGATTCGCCGCGAACGCCGATCTGGTCGGGGCCATCAACGTCTTGGCGCGGGGGCACCGCGTTGCAGCCTGTGGAGAGACTTCGCCTGCCCATGGGGCGTCGGCCCAGGAACCCACCGAAGCGAATCTGCGTGAGGCTTTTCATGCAGCGCCGTAGGAATCGTCCGCCTTCAAGCGGGCGAGGATGTCAATCCAGCCCCAGCTCCCGAAGCGCGCGGGCATTGTCCGCCCAGTTCTCCCGCACCTTCACCCACAAGTTGAGGTGCAGCCGCCGCCCCAGCAACCCATTCAGCGCCAGCCTCGCCGAGGTGCCTACTCGCTTCAGCCGCTCCCCCTTGG
>JBOGMA010000574.1:0-2934 GCA_050746465.1 Acidobacteriaceae bacterium | reverse complement strand
GATAGAGCCAGTGCAGCGGGATGCGAGTCGTAAAAAACAAAATGATCGCAATCAGGAAAACAAGGGCGCGCACAATGCGCGAGGCGACGGGCTCCAGACGCTGGGTGGTTTTTGTATGGACAGCTTTGATCTGCCAATAGACGAGAAAGGCAATCCAGAGAGCGGGAAAGAAAGATTCATCGAACCAGAGCATGCAAATCTCCGAACCCCAGAAGATAGTACGCCAGCGCGCCAATAGAAGTTCCACCTGCAATCGTTCGATTCAGGATAAACCGCTGTGCAAAGCGTAAAATCGCGGAATGAAAACAACCTACAAAAAGATCAATCTGGAACTGATCGTGATGGCCGACGAAGCCGATGCGGTGATCGCCAAATTGAGCTCAACCCTCGACCGGCTGGGAGAGCAGCACGAAATTTTCGGCGGTGAGTTCGAGACCGTTACTATCGAGCATAGGGGGGCGCGCAGAAAATCCGCCTTCATGCACACTCGCGACGCTGGTAAAACCGCTGCTGACGCAATCAAAAAAACCAGCCAAACCGTATCCGGCACTCTCCGGCAAATTATCTGAAACGATGCCCGCGCAAGTCTGAGCGGAGACATTTTTCAAGGCAATACATGAATAAAAAGCTCTCGGCCCCGGACAGCACCGCCGTACGCGTGGCGTTATGGCGGGCGCAACACATGCAAATCGATCCCGAGCCGCATCTGCTGGAAGACGAAATCGGCCTAAGGTTGATCGATCCGGACAGCAAATGGCGGAGTCGCCCCGACATGAAGGGATCCGCCGCAACTCGCTTTCGCGCGGGAATCGTCATTCGCACTCGCTTCGTTGAGGACCTTCTCGCGGAGCAGGTGGGCCATGGCGTCCGGCAATACGTCATCCTCGGCGCTGGCCTCGATACCTTTGCGCAGCGCAACCCATCGCTTGCCGCGCGTCTTCAGGTGTTCGAAATCGACCAACCAGGTCCGCAACAGTGGAAGCAACAGCGATTAACCGACCGCGGCTTCCGCATCTCCTCATGGCTGCACTTTGTACCGGTAGATTTCGAACGTGGCGACCCATGGCTGGATCAACTCATCGCCGCCGGATTCGTCTCCACTCAACCCGCCGTCATCGCCTCCACCGGAGTCAGCATGTATCTCACGAAAGAGGCCATCGCCTCCACCTTGCGGCAGGTTGCGACTCTCGCTCCGGGCACTACATTTGTGATGACGTTCCTATTGCCTCCGAAAACCGAAAAGGCTCCGAAGCCTACCACACGCAAAGCGACCCGAAAAAGCAAAATGCCATTCATCAGCTTCTTCACACCGGAAGAGATGCTGGCACTCGCGCGAGAAGCGAGGTTCAAAGAAGTTCGGCACCTCTCCGGAACTGCTCTCACGCACCGCTACTTCCCTCGCCGACCAGACCTTCCATCCTCAAGCGCGGAAGAAATGCTCATCGCGACGACTTGACCGTGCCACCACGTTCGTCGTGATACACCGGCTTCTTCATAATCCACACAAAAGGAATTGTCGCGAACATCAGCAGCGCCATCACGCGAAATCCATCCAGATAACTCAGCGCGGCGGCATGTCTCAGCAACTGCCGATACAGCATGCCCATGGCCGTGTGAGTCGCACCCGCCGAGCTTCCGGTAAACGGCCTCAGATAGCCTTCGACCTGGGCCGTCATGCGCCCGAGCAGCCCGTGCTGTTCCGCTGTTCTCGCGCCCAGGCGTAGCTGATGAAGCTGTTCGCGATGCGCCTCAAACGCCGTGAACACGGATATCCCAATCCCCGCGCCCAGGTTCCGCGCCAGCCCAATCAGGCTGGTGGCGTAGCCCATCTCCTCCTGCGGAATCGGATCAACAGTAATGGTCGCCAGCGGAACAAACATGAACGACAGCCCCGCGCCCATCACCACCTGCGGCCAGAAGAAACTCCACGGCCCCGCATTCAAATTCAGGTACGAAAGCATGTACGCGCCGATCGCTGAAATCGCCAGGCCGCCGCTCAGCAGCGCGCGCATGTCCCATCGCCGGCCTATGACGAAAGCCGCCACCGGCATCATGGCCAGCGTGGCAATGCCGCGCGGCGCATTCCAAACCCCCGCCGTCACCGCCGGAAAACCCAGCAGCACCTGCATGAACAGCGGCAGCAGCACAATGCTTCCGTAAAGCGCAAAGAAAAGCACCAGCGAGAGACACGTGCCCGTCGTGAACGTTCGGTATCGAAACAGATGAAAGTGCACCACCGGATGACGCGTATGCAGTTCCCACAAAACGAACGCCACCAGGCACACCACCGCGAGTATCGCCATTCTCACGATGAAATGCGAGCCGAACCAGTTGTCCTCCTGCCCTTTATCGAAAACCACCTGCAGCGCCATGATGCCAATAGCCAGCAGCCCCATGCCCCAGTAATCAATGCGCGTCGAAGCGCGCCGAATGTACGACGGGTCGAAGACGTAAGTCCACACTAGAAACAGGCTGGCAAGGCTGATCGGCACATTCACGAAGAAAACCCAGCGCCATGAGTAATCCGTAGTCAACCACCCGCCCAGCACCGGAGCGAGAATCGGAGCCATCACAATCCCGATGCCCCAGAAGGCCATGGCCTGCCCGCGTTTCTCGCGAGGAAAGGCTTCCAGCATAATGGCGCGCGTGGTGGGTTGCAGCGATCCACCGGCCGCCCCTTGCAGCACGCGAAAGAAAACCAGCATGGGCAGCGTCGGCGCAAATCCGCAAAGAATGCTCGCCGTCGTGAACCCGATAATGCTCAGCATCAGCAGACGTTTGCGGCCAAAATAATTCGCCAGCCAACCCGAGAGCGGCAGAATAATCGCGTTGGCAACCAGGTACGACGTCAGCACCCACGTCGCTTCATCAACAGAAGCCGAAAGATTGCCCGCGATGTAAGGAAGGCTGACGTTGACCGCCGACGTATCGACC
>JBOGMA010000573.1:0-7385 GCA_050746465.1 Acidobacteriaceae bacterium | reverse complement strand
AAGGTCAACTTCGGAGATCGCCTTGCTCAGTGTCGCCTGATCGCCGGCAACATTCTTGGAGAGGCTCGGGACCAGAAACGCAGCCGAAATGAACTCGGTGCGCTCGTCATCGGGATTGGGCCGGCTCGGAGCAAAATCAATGTGCATCTCCGCTCCGTTAAAGCGCTTTTTGTCCACAGTCGGCAACAGCTTGACGGCTACCAGCACTTTCTCGCCCGGCTTGGCCTGATCGAACAGAACAATCCGCTCCAGGTCATCGCCCATGGCCACGCGCCGCCCGTTGAAGTAGATAATCTGCGGAATAGGGCCGTTGGCGGTGGCGTCAAACTGAAACCAGATGCGCGTGCCGGTCAGATCGTAACCGTGCAAGGTCTTCGGAACCTCAATCCACTGGCGATACCATATCGCTTCATTCGGCCCCTCGGCGCCGGGCTTTGCAACCGGCCATGCAGAGTCATCCACGGATGTGTCTTCGCCGTGAGGAACGTCGCCGGCATGGTAACGCCACTGCCCCGAGGGAAGCGTATTCAACTCACCCAGTCGAGTAACCACCGCATTTTCGGCGGGGGTAAGCGACTTGGCGATTTCGGCTGCGGATTGCGCATGAAGGGCGGAAGGAAAGGCGAAGGCCAGCGCGGAAACTGAAAGCATGCAAACAGCGAAACCGGATATCCTCAATCAAAACCTCACATTCGATGACTGTGTGGAATTATAAACAGAACTCGTGCGGAGGTTTGATAGTTTGTGCCCGAAGCTCAGTCGCCCGGCAGCCGATCTCCGAATTTGCCTTCCTGCAGTAATTCGTCGATCTCTTGTTCGATCTCAGCAAACCCCGCGGGCAGGTGATCGTAGACCGCAAATACGTATTGGTTTCCACCCGCGCGCTTTGCGCGGTACATCGCCGAGTCGGCCAGTCGCCACAAATCCTGGGCTGTAGTCCCATCGGTCGGATACAAGGCAATGCCGAGGCTTGCGGTCAGACTGATCGTATGCCCTTCAATCATCAGCGACTGACGTAGCCCATCGAGAAGAACCTGCGCAACCCGCCCCGCATCCACGGGAAGTTTGATCTGTCCAAGCAGAATGATGAACTCCTCGCCGCCGGAGCGCGCGACGGTGTCGGTCATGCGCAATTTCTCACGCAGCGTGGCGGAAACCCGCTGGAGACAGATGTCGCCCACATGATGCCCGTAGGTATCATTCACCTGCTTGAAACTATCCAGATCAAGGCACAAAATCGCCGCCTGCTGGCCAACCCGCTCCGCGCTGGCGAGAACCTGATCCATACGGTCCTTCAGAAGGACGCGATTCGGCAGGCCGGTCAGCGCATCGTGGTGCGCCTGGTAGACCAGCCTTTCATACAGTTGTTGGCGCTCCGTCACGTCCTGCACCAGCGAAAAGCGCGCTCGACGCCCCTCAAACTGGATGCAATGCGAAGCAATTTCCACCTGAATTGGCGACCCGTCCTTGCGAAGATGCGTCCACGGGCCGGAGTAAAGTGTACCCTCCCCGGCATCCTTCAATCGATGCTCAAGCCTCGCAACGTCCTCAGGCGGCCGAATGTCCCGCACGGTCCTTGTCAGAAATTCCTTCTGCGAATAACCATAATGGTTGATCGCGGCCTGATTCACCTTCAGAAATTCAAAGGTGTCCTGGTCGAAAATCCACATCGGGTGGGGGTTTCCATCAAAAAGCACCCGATATTCCTCGCGCTGCCGCGCCGTCTCAAATGTCTCATCCTCAACCAGGGATAAAATCATTCCGAATTCAACAAAATATTTCGGCAGGTTCCAGAGCTCGCCCGAAACATGCAGATGAGGCACCAGTGCGGCCAGGCTCACGGCGGTCGGAAACACCAACGCCCATGCCACCAGCCCGGCTGATGCGGTAATGACGCCCATCGACCACCGGCGGAAACCACCCCAGTACACGACTGCGTTGATGAGGTAAATCTCGGTCAAAACCGGGTACACACCCGGAAATTCCTGGTGCGTAAAGATGTCGTGCAATGCCCAGGCGAGAGTGACAGCCGTAAAGACTACCATTGCGCTCAGCACGCCTGTCTTATGCTGCCAGCAGCGAAACACAAACCAAAGCAGCGCCGCCTCAACAACTACAAACCACGCGGTCAGCAGAAAGATGTTCGCAGTGCCGAGCACGGCCAGAAAAACAAATACCAACGACGATACAACGGGAATAGCCTGCATCAGCAGGTCATGGCGCGCTGTGCCGCATACTCGCGCTGAGGCATAAAGAAAACACACGCCGCCCAGCAGCAAACCCGATATCGCCAGCGCGACCACCACGTTGGACCACAGACTGCTCGCCGGGTTCAAAAGGGTCAGCGCAAAATGAGCGAGGATAAAAAGCCAGCCCGCAATCCAATAGCGCAGGCGTAGCGTCCGCCGGGATCGGTAAATCGCCCCGAACAGCAGCACCAGCAAACCAAGAATCAGGATATCGAGCAATGTATTTTGCATGATCTGACGATTCCTATATCGGCAAAGCGCGATACGTCCTCACTTACGTGAGAAAACTATCTTCAAATATGCACTTCTATCAACGAAAAACTTCAAGGGGGACCTCCTTGTCCAAAGGAGGAGACATGGTGGGCAGTGAGGGACTCGAACCCCCGACTTCCTGCTTGTAAGGCAGGCGCTCTAACCAACTGAGCTAACCGCCCGGACTCACCCGGAGACGACTTTGCTGTCCTTCGCTTCCAGTCTGTATTCCCTCGATTCTAGCAGCCGTCAAGCCGATTTAGAACCCTCAATCTTTCAGGAATTTATCTCTCCTGTATAGACTGGAGTCCTGTGACCAGAATCATTCTCAATGCTGACGATTTCGGAATTACACCTGGCGTCAATCAGTCGATTCTCGACTTGCGCCGCCGCGGAGTGCTCACCTCGGCCACTCTCATGGCAACCGCCGGCCGGACAGATGAAGCTGCCTTCGGTGCAATCGATTCGGGTCTGGGAGTCGGGTGCCACGTGGTCCTTGTCGATGGACAACCGGCTCTTCCCTTCCAACGTGTTCCCGCTCTCGCCCCAAAAGGCGCGTTCCGGCCCACGCTGGGGAACTTTGTTGCTGACCTCGTCCGCGGACACATTCCACAAGCAGAAATCGAAAGCGAAGCCGTCGCCCAGATACGCCGCCTTCAGCACGCAGGCGTTCACCTCACCCATGTAGATACTCACAAGCACACCCATATGTTTGCGCGGGTGCTGCGTCCGCTCATCTGCGCCGCGCTTCAATGCGGTATCCGCGCCATTCGGAACCCATTTGAGCCGGAGTGGGCAATTCACGCGACTCCGCATGCTCCCGCTTTACGCCGTATGCAGGTTCGGGCTCTGCGCACACAGCGCCGGGCATTTCTCCGCCTGGTCCGGGACGCTGGACTGGCATCGACCGATGGAGCGATCGGGGTAGTCGCCACCGGCACCCTCGATACCCCGACCATCAAATCGCTGCTCGAAGCCATGCCCGCTGGAACATGGGAACTGGTATGCCATCCCGGCCATCTCGACTCAAGTTTGAACGATGTTCACACCCGCCTCAAGGAGTCCCGAGCCGTCGAACATGCTGCGCTTCTCGAGACGGTCCCCGCATTTCTGAGCAGCCATCCCGAAGTCATACCCATCCACTTCGGGCAGCTTGCCGGAGACACGAAATGAATCTTCAACAATCATTGAAGCGTCCAACCACTACAGCGGAAATTCTATGAAGATCGGAATCACGTGCTATCCCACCTACGGCGGCAGCGGAGTCGTCGCCACCGAGCTTGGCATCGAGTTGGCCGCTGCAGGGCATGAGGTGCACTTCATCACCTACTCGCAACCCTTCCGCCTTACCGGGCGCGAGCACGGAATCTGCTATCACGAGGTGCCGGTCTCGAACTACCCGCTATTCGAGTACCCGCCATACGACCTCGCCCTGGCCACGCGCATGTCAGAAGTTGCCGCGTACTACAAGCTCGACCTGCTGCACGTCCACTATGCGATTCCCCACTCCATCTCCGCGTACCTCGCGCGACAGATGCTGGCCGAACGCAATCATCGCCTCCCCTTTGTCACAACTTTGCATGGAACCGACATCACGCTGGTCGGCCTTGACCACTCCTACTTGCCCATCACCCGTTTCGGCATCAACGAGAGCGACGGTGTAACCGCAATTTCTAATTACCTGCGGGAGAGGACCGTAAGTGAATTCGGCATCACCCGCGAAATTGAGGTCATCCCCAATTTTGTAAATTGCGATGTGTATACGCCATTAAGTGAAGAGGCTCGCGACCGGGGGCGTTCGCAGTTTGCCGAGCCGGGTGAAAAGATTCTGGTGCATCTGTCGAATTTCCGTCCCGTAAAGCGCGCTGTGGATGTGGTCGAAATATTCGCTCGCGTCGCTCGCGAAATCCCCACGCGCCTGCTGCTCATCGGCGATGGCCCGGACCGCTCCCAGGCCGAGTGGCTGGCGCGACGGCTTCACATTCAGGATCGAATCCACTTCCTCGGCAAGCAGGCCGGGGTCAGCGATCTGCTTCCGCTTGCCGACCTCATGCTCATGCCCAGTGAGCTTGAGTCCTTCGGGCTCGCCGCCCTGGAGTCCATGGCATGCCGCGTGCCCGCCATCGCCACCGCCGTCGGGGGCGTGCCGGAACTGATTGAAGACCGCATCAACGGTCGGCTTTTCGCCGTCGGAGACGTGGAAGGAATGGCACGCGCTTCAATAGAGTTGCTGAGCGACGGCGACCGATACGAATCCATGGCTACGGCAGCCCGTCAAACCGCGCAACAGCGCTTTTGCGCATCGCATATCATTCCGCAGTATGAGGCCTTTTACGAGCGAATGCTGGAGCTGGGCGTTTCGCGCTGAGGCACGCTCTCCGGCCATTCGCGCACCGGAATCCCCACTGTGACTTTTGTTCCCCGCCCCGGCCGGCTCGTCACGTCAAACTCCGCTGCGCCGCCAAATAGAACCTCCAGCCGCTCTCGTACATTCTTCATGCCGATGCCTGTCCCGGTAAGCACGCCACTCGAACGGGAACGACCCGGCGCGATACCCACCCCGTCATCCTCCACCTCAATCACCATCCGGCCTGCCTCAATACGGCTGCGAACCGTGATGGTCCCTCCGCTGATACGCGGCTCCAGCCCATGTTTAATGCTGTTTTCGATGAGCGGCTGAAGCAGCATCGACGGAACCGGAAGGTCCAGCGTCTCCGGATCAATCTCCTTCACCACCCGCAACTTCTCCGCGCCAAAGCGCACCACCTCAATCCCGAGATAATCGTCCGTAAAGCTCAGCTCATCGCGCAGCAGAATGTAGGAGTCATGTTCCTTCAGCAGCGCCCGCAGAATATTCGCCAGCTTCACTATCAGTTCTCTCGCCTGCTCGGGACGAAAGCGCACTAGCGATGCAATGGAATTCAGTGTGTTGAAAAGGAAGTGTGGGTTGATCTGTCGCTGCAGCGCATCCAGCCGCGCTTCCAGCAGCAGACGCTTCTGCTCTTCCAGAAACCGCTCGTTACGGACCGCATTCCATATCTTCAGTGGAATCCCGACCACCATGGCCGCGCAGGTCCACACCGCCAGGCGAATCAGCCAGCGGTCGGAGACCAGCGCAAAGAGCCGGTGCGGATAGAGCCGGGCCAGCGATTCGCGACAAATCTCCATCCCCACAATCAGAATCAGCAGCAGAATCTGCCGGTCAAAGCGGGGCTTGCGAAGATTGCGGCTGATCCAGCGATAAATGCTCAAATCAACGAATGGAGAAAACCACCAGACCTCTTCTGCTTCCACAAACTTCCCGAAAATACCCGCCGTAACCGCTACTGCGAGATCGAACGGAAGGGACAGGTACTCATGGTGCAGCATGGCCGGCAGCGAGAGCGCAACTGCGCCCAGCATTGCCGAAAACGGCCCCAACAGAATTCCCAGCAGAATTGTCGTTTCAAAGGAAATATCGGCTGCGAAAAAGTTGGGGACAATTACCCGCACCCAGACGCCGAGCGCCAACGGAATCACAATCAACGCAACCAGCCGCACAGTCTGCGATGGACGCCGGTTCTCCGTAAACAACAGGTCCTTGAAAACGGTGGAGCGGGCCAATGCACCGGAGAAAGCCGCCGCAACTCCGAGCTTGACCAGCAGCGTGATCAGGATGAGTTTCGGCTCAATCACGCTCTTACTCTACTCTTATCGTGCAGGCAGGCTGTCGGAAAGATGGCCCAGCTTTTCCCGCTTCACCCGCAGGTACTCGCGAAAGGTGTCTTCCGGCTCGACCTCGGCGGAAATGCGCTCCACTACGGAGATTCCCGCCGCCTCCAGTGCCGCGACTTTCTCAGGATTGTTGGTCATCAGCCGAACGGCGGAAACATCCATCAGCTTCAGCACGGCAGCCGGCATTTCAAACTCACGGCAATCCGCCTTGAATCCCAGCTCGATGTTCGCCTCTACAGTATCCAACCCCTGGTCCTGCAACTCGTAAGCCTTCAGCTTGGCTATCAGGCCAATTCCGCGGCCCTCCTGTTGCTCGTAGAGCAAAATCCCGCTGCCCTCCTCCGCGATGCGCTCCAGAGCCATTTCAAGCTGAAGACGGCAGTCACAGCGCAAGGAGTGAAACACGTCTCCCGTGAGGCATTGCGAATGAATCCGGACAATCGGAGGCGTGGAAAGAACATCGCCCATCACCAGCGCGACAGCCCCTTCCGTCTTGGTAGCGGAAGCCGTCGAGCCATCGCCGCAAGGCCCCGAGCCCGAGACTGTTCCTTCAAAACCGAGAATGCGAAAGTGTCCCCACCGGGTAGGAAAATCCGCGTCGGCAACTTTTTTCACGTTCTCTAAGGGCATAGTTCCATTATAGATGTGCAAAACTGGCTGCAGGATTCGGCAGGCAATCGCACATTGCGCGTCCTCACCAAAAAAGTTGCCGCCCGGCAATCCGGGTGGCAACCTGAGAGAAGCAATGCAGATGGTTAAAAGTTGAACTTCAGCGAGAACTCCGTAGCACGCGGAGCGCCCTGGTCAAAGGTTCCGGTCTTGCGCGAAGTGCGCTCGCCGTTCTTGACTCCGAAGTTGTAGTCTCCGTTGACATAGCCTTCCGACTGATCCGCAGCGGTGAGGATGGTTCCGGTCGGCCCGCCAAAGTTACCCATGTTCAGTACGTTGTACATCGTGACGGTGGGCTCGATGCTCATCCGCTCGGGGAACCAGCGCGGGTGGAATGGATAGGTAACATCCGCATCCAGCGTCCGAAGCGGGCTGTTGGGGTAGGCATGGGCCGGCGCGGGCGCAAATGTCGGAGTGACCGCATTGAGCGCCGCCATCTGAGCGCTGGTGAACAGGCCGTTGCTGACCAGAACCTGGCCCGCGGGGGTCAACTTCCCGGCA
>JBOGMA010000572.1:0-1769 GCA_050746465.1 Acidobacteriaceae bacterium | reverse complement strand
CTCTGGGACATCATCGGAAAGAGCGTTGGCCTGCCGATTCACAAGCTGCTCGGAGGATCTTATCGAGGCAAGGTTCGCGCATACGCCAGCACGCTCTTCCGCTCAACTCCGGAAGCCATGGAGGAGGCTTCCCGCCGCTACGTCGACCAGGGTTTCACGGCGGTCAAGTTCGGCTGGGGTGTCTTCGGAGAAGACGCAGAACGGGATGTTCAACTTGTCGGGGCGGCGCGTCGTGCGCTCGGGAACAGGGACCTTCTGGTCGATGCCGGATGGTATGTTCCGCGCACAGCCAAGGAAGCGATTCAGATGGTACGGCGAATCGAGCAATTCCGGCCATACCTGGTTGAAGAGCCGCTTTCTCCAGAAGATTACGATGGCTATGCAGAGTTAGCCGGTGCAGTCGATACGATGATCGCCTGTGGAGAGCAGGAAGCCACCGAGTGGGGGTTCCGCACCCTGATCGAACAGGGAAAAGTGGATGTCATCCAGCCCGATCTTTCACGCTGCGGCGGATTTACTGCCGCACGGAAGATCGTGCATCTTGCCGAGCAGCATAACCGTCTGTGCATCCCGCATGCATGGCTTTCTGATCTTCTCACTGCCGCATCGCTGCATTTGAACGCGTTCATGCGGCGCTCGGTATTCCAGGAATTCAACGTGACGTCTGGCCCCCTCAGCCGTGAACTCTGCAAGAACCCCATCCGTCTGCTGGAGGATGGCTACCTCCAGGTTCCTCAGGGCCCCGGTCTGGGAGTCGAAGTCGATGAGGCAGTAATCGAGAAATTCCGAGTGGAGTAATGATGAATAGACTGAAGGATAAGATTGCAATCGTTACAGGTGGCGCAAACGGCATTGGCAGGGCAACCTGCGAGCTTTTCGCAGCGGAAGGCGCGTGGGTGCTGGTGGTAGATCTGGAGGATGAAGCAGGCCGCGAAGCCGTGCGTGCGATTTGCTCCGCCGGTGGCCGGGGGGAGTTTTGCCATGCAGACGTGTCTAATCAGCGCGATGTCAGGATTGCAGTCGAATCCGCCGCGAAGGTGAACGGGCGAATCGACATCCTCTGTAACAATGCGGCGTATCTCTCCCCTGATTTCCACGGAGCCATCGACGCGACGGAAGACGAATGGCGAAAGTGCATCGACGTTGCGCTTATGGGCACGCACTACTTCACTCGGGAGACTTTGCCTTACATGATCGCGCAACGCCAGGGATCTATCGTGAATGTTGTCTCTATCCAGGCGATGGAGGGCATGATGACCTCTGTTGCGTATACCGCGACGAAGGCGGCCCTGCTTGGCTACGCCATGAGCATCTCCTACGATTACGGCCCACAAAATGTCCGCGTTAACTCCCTATGCCCTGGACCTATCCAGACGCGCATCGGAGCTGATCCAGCCGAGCCGCATTACAAGTGGCAATGTGACCAGACAACGCTCGGTCGTGTTGGCACACCACGCGAGGTCGCGTGGGCCGCACTGTTTCTCGCTTCAGACGAGGCCTCCTATGTCACGGGAATAACCTTGCCGGTCGACGGTGGTTGGACGTCCAGCTCTGCCCGCAAATCCTCGTGAGCAGGTATTCCGAAGACACCCGGTCGGAGGGATGTTGACTTGTATGCGGAAGTCCTGTGTCCGCCAGGCTGGACGTTTTCTGCCGCACGGCGTTGATCATGACTTAGCTGTAGTTCCATAATTGACGCGAAGTAAGGAGAGGGGTTCGTGAGTATGAGGAAGATCGCAGCTTTGGCCGCCTTAGCGGTTTCTCTATCA
>JBOGMA010000571.1:0-7330 GCA_050746465.1 Acidobacteriaceae bacterium | reverse complement strand
GCAAGGAAGGGGTTGACGTCGGTGAGGTCGGCGCTGGGAGCCCCGCGGCGGCGTTTAGTGATGCAGGCGCTGACGGAGAGCGTGGTTCTGGCTGTGGTGGGCGGGCTGGCCGGGCTGGCGGTGGCGTATGGCGGCGCGCGGCTTCTGCTTCATGCCGTGGCCGGAAATAGCTATCTGCCGATTCAGGCGACGCCGTCATTGGAGGTGTTGGGGTTCGCGTTCGGCGTGTCGCTGGTGACGGGGATGCTGTTTGGAGCGGCGCCGGCGTGGATGACGGCGCGTGCGGACCCGATTGATGCGCTGCGCGGAGCGAACCGGTCGACCCGGCATAGCGGGCTGTGGACGCAGAAGATCCTGGTAGTGCCGCAGGCGGCGATTTCTCTGGCGCTGCTGTGCGCAGCAGGGCTTCTGATACGGTCACTGACCAACCTGCAGCACCAGCATTTTGGGTTCGAAACGCAGAACCGTTACATCGTGCACATCGATCCGCAGATGGCGGGCTATCAGGCGTCGGAGGCGGAGGCCTTCTTCCGGCGGCTGAAGGAGACGCTGGCGGCGATCCCGGGAGTGAAGGACGTAACGTACTCGCTTTACAGCCCGATGGAAGGCGATAACTGGGGGTCGGGTGTGTTCATCGAGGGGAAAGCGCCGCCCGCGCCGGGAAGCAATTTCAACAATGCGTCATGGGTGCGGGCGAGCCCGGGATACTTCGCGAACATCGGGACGAAGGTGGTCGCCGGGCGCGAGTTTACGGAGCAGGATAACGACACGGCTCCGCTGGTGGCGGTGGTGAACGAGGTATTTGCGAAGCGGTTTTTCAAAAATGGCGACGCGCTGGGGCGGCACTTCGGCATGTTCGACCAGAAATTTGCGGGAAAGTTCACGATTGTGGGCATCACGGAGAATACGCAGTACTGGGACCCGGATGCAACGATACGGCCGATGTTCTTTTTGGCGGCGACGCAGGCGGCACACTACGATGACCCGTCGATGCAGATTGAGGAGAACGTTTCTCACCTGGAGCTGAATGCGGTGGAGATCCGAACGGTGGGCGCGGTGCCGGGGCTGGAAACACAGGTGCGACGGGCGCTGACGCAGATGAATCCCAACCTGACGATGCTGAATTTCGAGTCGTTCCAGCAGCAGGTGCAGGACCGATTCGAGCAGACGGAGCTGCTGGTGAAACTAACGGCGGTTTTTGGATTGCTGGCGCTGGTGTTGGCGGCGATTGGGCTTTACGGAGTAACGGCGTACTCGGTTGCGCAGCGGACGAACGAAATCGGGATCAGGATGGCGCTGGGGTCGGATCGCATGGGGATTGTGCGGATGGTGCTGCGAGGCGCGTTTTTGCAGGCGGGGATTGGGCTGGCGATTGGAATACCGGCGGCGGTGATCGCCGGGCATTTCATGGCGAGCGAGCTCTATGGAGTGCCGCCGTGGGACCCGTTGGTGCTGTTGGTGACGGCGGCGGTGCTGGTTGCGGCGGCGTTTCTGGCGGCAGTGATTCCGGCACGGCGCGCGGCAGGCGTGGAGCCGATGCGGGCGTTGCGAGTGGAGTGAAAAGCCGCTCTAATCGGGCACGGTGAAGAGCTGCATATCACCTGTGGTTTTCGGCAGGTCGTGGTAGCGCGCAATGCGGAACTCCGCCCAGTAGCCAACCCATCGCGGATCGGATTGGAGTGCCGCGCCCAGGCGGTGAATCAGCTCTTCGCGCACCTTGGCATGGTCCGCGCTGCGGATCAGGTTCACCGCGTCTACGCTGTCGAGGTCATATAGCTCATCGAAGTCGGAACTGCAGTTGTAGGCGTAGAGGTAGCGATGCCCGTCATGGGCGCGATGCTGGATTCCGCAGTCGAAATTCACGCCGACATGCCATCCGCCGAAGAACAGCAGTGTGCGGTCTTCCGGGCCGCTGCCATTTTGAAGATAGGGCAACAGCGAGACGCCGTCGTGCTTCGCTTCAGGCTTGATTCCGGCAAAGTCGAGCAGCGTCTGGGAAATGTCCAGCAGCGAGACGGGCGAGTCGATGGCGGCGTGGTTGCGCGGCATGGCCTTGGGCAGCTTCAGCACCATTGGGACGCGCACGATGTCGGGATAGAGATACACGCCCTTGTCGACCAGCGCGCGGCGGCCGTTCATTTCGCCGTGATCGGAGATAAAGGAAACCAGCATGTTGTCGTACAGCCCCAGTTCCTTCATGCGGGCCAGCACCATTCCGATCACATGGTCGACCAGCTCCATCTGAAGGATGTAGGCGATGCGGTAGTTAATGAGCTGCTCGGGGTCGTAGATGCCCCAGTAGCGGCGGTAGATGTCAATGATCTCCGGCTCCTCCGGCGCCCGCTCAAAGTTGCGCTTTTGCGCGGCGTAGTAAGAGTCGGGCAGCGTCATGATCCTTCGCAGTTCCCGCTCCCGCTCTTCAAATCCAGCGGGGATCGAGAATGGCTGGTGGGGGTCGAAGATGTCGAGTTGCAGGTACATCGGGTGGCGCTTCGCCGAGCCATTTTCGAGCAGGCTTTCAACCGTCTTGATGGCTTTCTGGCCAAGGTAATAGCTGTACTGCGCCTCCATTGGGAAAGGCTTGCCGTCTTCCTGCACAATCCATCCGCCGACGGAGTTGCCGGGACTCTTGCGGTCCTGCATTTTGAAGACGATCTCGCGGGAATATTTCTGCGGCTTCACTCCGAGACCACGCTGGTAGGCGAGGAAATCGTCGTCATCGAATACGGGAGGGGACCATCGATCCCAGGGTTGATCGTTTTCGCCGAAGGCATCGATGAATTTCTGGGTTCCGACGTGGCACTTGCCAACCTGGCGGGTTACATAGCCAGCCGCTTTCAGATATTCCGGGAAAATGGTGTCGGTTGGCCGAAGCTGCGAGTCCAGACCGTCGGGCGCGCGCTCTCCATTGCCCAGGATGTAGCTGTAGCGGCCGGTGAGATAGGAGGCCCGCGAAGGGGAGCAGAGCGGCACGGTGCAGAAGGCGTTGGAGAAGAATGTGCCGTCCGCCATAAGCGAGCGGATATTGGGAATGCGGACATGCTTCGAGAGGGGGCGCGAAGGATGGTACAGGTCCGGGCCAACCATGTCGGCGCTGATGAAGAGGATGTGAGGGGGATGATTATTTCCGGATTGGACGAAGGGCCATGCGCCGGATTTGGACTGCGTGAATCGAAGCCGGGAGGCCTCGTGAGGAGCTTGCTCGCTCGCTCCGGAGAGCAGATTATTTCCGAACAGCGCGCCGGCGGAGAGGCTGCAGAAAGTGCGACGATTCACAGTAAAGGCCCTTTGATCGGATGAGAATGTTGGGCGGAACAAGACCACGATAGCGCAACGGTGTCGGGATTGTAAAGGATTTCATTCTTGACACCATGAAGGCCATCGGATAGCGTTAGGCTGAAATCCATTACAAGGAGTCGTCCGGAATGCGCCGTCACGTTTTGCCCGCAGCTCTTGCCGTAGTTTTCGCAATTAGTGCCGGGGCGCAAGTCGCGACTGTCAAGCCGATGCCTTCGGTGGTGACGGTGCACGTTGATTCTCGCGGCGATCTGGGCACGGTATCGCCTCGCATGTTTGGAAGCTTTATCGAGCCTATTGATTCCTCCATCAACAACGGAATCGAGGCGGAGATTCTGGTGAACGGCAGCCTGGAAGCCGGGCTCTGGAATCACGCCATGCTGGAGCAGATGTTCCGCGATCAGCCCGAGCTGGTGGGGTCGAGTGACACGACCGGAATTCCGCTGCCATGGCGACCGCTCAATCCGGCGGCGGGTAACCGCTACGAACTGAAAGTGGGCGATGCTGCGAATAGTTGGCAGTCGCTGGAAGTCATGGGCATGCCCGGCCAGCTTACGGGCATCATGCAGCGTGTCTACCTGCCGGCGCCGCGCACCTATGGATATTCCGTGTCGCTTTATGCGAAACATATGAGCGGCCCAACGGAACTCCACGTTTCGATTCGCGAGCGGGACACGGGCACGGTCCTGGGTTCGGCGGGTATCGACGCGCCCGCGGGCGCGTGGACAAAGTATTCGGTACGCCTGACTCTTCCGCGAGGCAGTGTTCGGCGGCTGGAGCCCGTTGATTTTGCCGTTGCTGTGGAGGGCGCGGAACGGGTCGACCTCGATGAGATTTCGCTGCTGCCGGACGACGCAGTCGATACCTTCGACCCCGATGTGGTGAAGATGGCGGCGGCCATGCACATGACCGAGCTTCGGCTGGGCGGCAATTTCAGCAGCTACTACCATTGGCGTGACGGCATTGGACCTCGCGATAAGCGGGTGACGATGAAGAACATCGCGTGGGGCATTCCAGAATACAACAACTTCGGGACCGACGAGTTTCTGGCCTTTTGCAAGCTGGTCCACGCCGCGCCGCAGTTCGATCTCAACATGGGGAGTGGAACGCCGGAGGAGGCAGTCGATTGGGTGAAGTATATTCGCGGGCATTATCAGGGGCCGCTGATTCTGGAAATGGGCAACGAACTTTATGGCAGATGGCAGGTTGGGGCACCGCCGATCAGCAAGATCGCGGCCCGGACGCTGGCCTTCAGCAAGGCACTGCGGCCGGTCGCCGGAAATGCGACGCTGATGGCGACTGGGGCTACTCCGAATAATTTTCAGCGATGGAATGCGGCGCAGTTGACCAATCCGCCAGGCACCTTCGACCTGCTGACGACCCACTTCATCGTGGGGACGAATCATGTTCGGCTGGAGCCGTTCGCACCAGACTTTATGGCGGCGGCCGCCTACGCCGTGCCGTACGCGGTGGGAGAGAAATTCGACCGCATGCAGGCGCAAATCGATGCAACCCCGGGTTATCAAGGCAAAGCGCATCTGGCCGTCACGGAGTGGCTGTTTAACAGCAAGGGCGCGGGAGAACGCAACTTCACCAATGAAAGCCCAAGCTCTCGCAATGAGGGTGGAGCGGTGATGATCGCGTCCACCTTCAACACATATTTCCGCCATAGTCATGAAATCAAGCTGGTGGACATGACCGGGTTGATGGAGTTTGCCGGTATCTGGAAACGGCGGGGACAGGTGTTCGCCTCGCCGGCTTATTACGTGTTCCGGATGTACTCCTCTGCCAAAGGCCAGACGGTGCTTCCAGTGAGTTCCGACACCGGGACGTACTCTGTGAAGAACGGCACGCTGGGGTTTCAAAATGCCTCGGACGTGCCGTACATCGATGTGGCGGCAACGCGCGGGGACGATGGCAAGACTCTCACGCTGTTTTGCGTGAATCGTTCGCTCACTCTGGATGAGCCAGTGAAGTTTGACCTGGGCGGCTTCAAAGCCGAGCCCGAGGTCAGGGAACAGCGGATCAGCGCCGTCTCGCGTTATGTGATCAACGATGAAGTTGAACCGAAGCGTGTTGTCCCCGAACCGTCGAGCATGCGGATAATGCCGGGAGAGCCGCTCCAGATTACTCTGCCGCGCGAAAGCGTGACCGTTATTCGCCTGCGGGAGCGTTGAGGCGGAATACCAGTTTCGAAAACCACCTATACTGGAAACGCTATTCAGGATAAGACATGGACATTCTTCAGGTAGCGAAGCGGGCCCGCGTGTCGAGCGCCACTGTTTCGCGTGTTTTGAATGGATCAGATCTCGTGCGCCCCGCGACGTCGGAGCGCGTGAGAAGGGTGATTGCCGAAATGAATTATGTGCGGAACCCGAACGCGCGCAGCCTGCGGCTTGGGCGCACGCAACTATTCGGGCTGATCGTTTCGGACATTAAAAACCCGTTTTTTCCGGACCTGATTGATGCCTTCGAAGGAATGGCGGCGGAGCAGGGGATCGATGTCGTCTTCACGCATACCAACTACGACACGGGCCGTCTGCGAAGTTGTATCCGGCGCATGGTGGAACGTGGCGTGGAAGGCATCGCCGTGATGACCTCGGAGATGGACGAAGAAGCTCTGCTTCAGGCGCCTAGCCGCAAGATTCCGATTGTTGTACTGAACCAGCCCGATCTTCAGGACAAATATCGAAATGTCGCGGTGGAGTATTCGCAGGGTTTTCTGGAAGCTTTGAAGCACCTTCAATCGCTCGGGCATCGCGAGATAGGCTTCATCGCCGGGCCGTCTTCACTCAGTTCCGCCTCGTGGCGAAGGCGGAGTTGGGAGGCCGGAATGAAACGCCTGAAACTTCCAATCCGACAGGGCAGGGTGGTGGTCGGAGACATGCGCATGGAAGGCGGCGCGAACGCCATGCGCGACCTGTTGGCAGGCAGCCGCCGTCCAACCGCCGTTCTTGCCACCAATGACCTGATGGCGGTAGGAGCGCTTCACATGGCGCTGGAGGCCGGTGTGCGAATTCCGAAAGATCTGTCCCTGATTGGGTTTGACGATTTGCCGGTGAGCAGTATGGTGCTGCCGCCGTTGACTACGATTCAGCTTCCCAGGCGGGAAATCGCGGCCCATGCATTTGAGATGCTGCTGCAGACCATCCGCGGAGAGAAACAAACTCCTTGCGCCACGGTTTATCCGAAGCTGGTAGTCCGCAAATCGACGGGGCCGGCGCGGAAGAGCGTCTAACGATAACCGTTTGGCGAATCTCATGTCCGAGTGATGCTGCGAACACCGGAGGCTCCTGCGCGTGGTTCCCGTGTCTTCTGCTCGTTTGACATTCCGGAGTTGGACGAACGAAGACACTGCGCTTGCTGAAGCATTATGGTGCGATGCGGAAGTGACGCATCACTTTGGCGGACCGATGACCCGAGAGCAAGCACGAGATCGGCTGGATGCAGAGCGTGAGCGCGAGCGACGGCTGGGCGTCCAGTACTGGCCGATGTTTCTGCGCGAGACAGGCGACTTTGCCGGGTGTGCCGGTCTGCGTCCGTGGTCGATGGAACCCGACACGATCGAGGCGGGGGTCCATTTGATGCGATCTGTTTGGGGACTGCGGTTGGGCGAGGAGGCTTTGCTCGCTGTGCTCGCACATGGATTCGACACGATCGGCCTGCTGAAGATCGTCGCCGGACATGGGACCGCGCACGATAACTCACGCAAACTGCTTGAGCGCGCCGGGTTTGAGTATACGCATAATATTTTGTGGGGCCCGGCGAAGATCGAAGTATGCATGTGGGCGATCACCGCAGGGATGTGGCATAGGCGACGAGGACTCCGGGACCTGTAACGAGAAGCGGGCTTGCATTGAGCAGCGTCTAACGACCCGAAATTCGGACCAAGCGCCTTTAACATCAGCATTTCAGTGTCACTGAATAGGGATCGGTTCTGGGGACTCGGGAATTCCGAGAATCAATCAGGATTCGCTCCCTCGCTTTTTGTCTCTGCATTCCCGAGCAAATCGATTTCTCCAGTGGCCACACG
>JBOGMA010000570.1:0-6519 GCA_050746465.1 Acidobacteriaceae bacterium | reverse complement strand
CCTTTGGCCTGCAACGCACGCTTGAGTTGATTCGCGGCAAAACCGAACGAATCCACTGGTATAGCCTTTTCGATCTTCCTCCAAGTTGGCCTGCTGAAACTCGTCACAAGGAAGCAGAGGGATCCTCCTACTATCGTCATTACTATCTCGGGCTGCTGAAACATGACGGCTCCCCAAAACTTTCCGTCAGATCTTTTCCTTCCGATGGTTCGGTTGGTCTTTGCCAGTGGTTTCATTTTGAAGATCCGCGACTGGAGCAAGCTGTTAGGTGGATGCGCGCGCATGGTGTCCGCCATGTGCGAACCGGCCTGAGTTGGGCAGATTCATTCCGCCCAAACGCCGTCGCCTGGTTTGACAGGATGATGGAGGCGCTGGATCCGTTCGACGTGTCTCTCACCCTATGCTTCACTCCTGCGCATCTCGGGCTTGAAGACCATCACACCAGCCCCCCAAAAGATAACTCGCAGTTCGCCGACTTCGCCCGATGGGCGGTGGACCGCTATGCCCCGGCACAACAGTCATTCCGCCCCGAGGAGGTTCCGGCAGCATGAGCAAACGAGTTCTCATAACCGGAGGAGCCGGATTCGTCGGTTCTCATCTTGCCGATGGACTTCTCCCCGCCGGCCATCAGGTTCGCATTCTCGACCATTTCTCACCGCAGGTGCATCCGGCTGGCGTGCCGGATTACTTGTCTCCACAGGTGGAGGTAATCGCCGGCGACATACGCCACCCCGGCCGGCTGAAGGAAGCGCTGTCCGGCACCGACGTCGTCTTCCACTTTGCCGCCAACGTTGGTGTCGGCCAATCCATGTATGAAATCAGCCGCTACATGAGCGTGAATACTCAGGGCACAGCCGAACTCCTGCAAGCGATACTCAACTCCGAAGCACACGTCGAAAAGCTGATCGTCGCATCTTCCATGTCCATCTACGGCGAGGGCCGCTACGTCTGCCCCACCTGCAACCAAAGCGCCGCGCCTCCCGTTCGCTCCAGTGCGCAATTGCGGGCTGGCAAATGGAACTTTGAATGCGAAAACTGCGGAGACACTCTCCAGCCGCGGCCGACGGATGAAACCAAACCTTCCGAAATCAATTCTTTTTATGCTCTTTCCAAGCGCGATCAGGAAGAGATGTGTCTCATCTATGGCCGCACTTACGGTCTGCCCGTAACAGCGCTTCGCTTCTTCAACATCTATGGGACCCGACAGTCGCTCTCCAATCCGTACACAGGGGTCGCCGCCATTTTCGCTTCTCGTCTGCTGAACCACCAGGCCCCGCTCGTGTTTGAAGACGGCGAGCAAATGCGTGACTTTGTCAGCGTGCATGATATTGTTCGCGCCAACATTCTCGCCATGGAACGCCCGGAATCAAACGGCGAAGTCATCAATATAGGCTCCGGAAGTCCTGTCACCATTCGCCAGGTAGCGGAAATTCTTGCGCGCTCACTCGGTAGCACAATTGAGCCGATCATCACCCGAAAATTCCGCGCAGGCGACATCCGACACTGTTTTGCAGATTTGACAAAGGCCCGCAATCTGCTCGGCTACAACGCTGAGATCACACACCAGCAAGGCTTTCAGGAGTTGGCGGCGTGGCTCAGCGAGCAAAAGGCCGAAGACAAAGCGGAAACGATGCTCCAGGAACTCAGTGCCTATGGCTTGACCGCATAAGAACGGAGGTTAGACAAAATCCACGCACCTCTTTGGTGCGCGAAAGGAAACAAAGATGAAAAACGAATCGAGCCGCATCGTTCTCATCACCGGAGGTGCAGGTTTCATCGGCTCCAATCTCGCCGAGCGCCTGCTTTCTGAGCCGGATACCAAGATACGAATCTTTGACAACTTCGGACGTACCGGGGTTATGCGCAACATTGAGTGGCTGCGTACCTCGCCGGAAAGTCATCGGCTCGAAATCATTAGGGGCGATGTTCGCGACATGAGAGCCGTGCGCCAGGCCGCCGCCGATGTCTCCGAAATCTATCATTTCGCGGCGCAGGTGGCCGTCACTACTTCAATATCCGATCCCGCGACCGACTTTGATATCAATGCCAACGGCACGCTCCACGTTCTGGAAGCTGCGCGGCTCGCCCGTAGCAAACCCTTCATCCTGTACACATCCACGAACAAAGTATATGGCGCGCTCAAGCGCCTTTCCGTCGAGGTTGAGGGAACGCATTATCGAGCAACTGGGCGCGGATTCCGTGGTATCGATGAGAAAGAGCCCCTCGATTTTCACTCCCCCTACGGATGCTCCAAAGGAACCGCCGACCAATACGTGCACGACTATGCCCGCATCTACGACCTCCCCACTGTAGTTTTTCGCATGTCTTGTATCGCCGGCCCCCGCCAGTTCGGCAATGAAGACCAGGGATGGGTTGCGCATTTTCTTTACTCCGCGCTCAAGGGAATGCCCATCAATGTCTACGGCGACGGATATCAGGTTCGAGACATTCTTCAC
The DNA here is from genome assembly GCA_050746465.1 of Acidobacteriaceae bacterium. Taxonomy (GTDB): domain Bacteria; phylum Acidobacteriota; class Terriglobia; order Terriglobales; family Acidobacteriaceae; genus Silvibacterium. The sequence goes on along the minus strand of JBOGMA010000570.1, from coordinate 4,063 downwards.
GTCCACGATCTTCTCGACGCAATGATGGCCGCGCGTCGCGCCGCTGACCGCGCTCGCGGAGAGGTGTTCAACCTGGGAGGCGGCATGGAACGAGCCGTTTCCGTTATTGAAATGCTGCGCACCATCGAAAGGAGAACCGGCAAGCCCCTGCGCCTTTGCCACAGCAGAGTACGCCCTGGCGATCAGCCCCTCTACATTGCGAACACTTCAAAGCTGGAGCAGTTCACAGGATGGCGCGCCCGCCGCTCCGTCGCCCAGGTACTCCAGGACATCCGCCAGTTCTGGATGCAAAATCGCGACACCATCACTCCATCCGCTGCCTCCAAACTCGAAGTCCAGCCCACCCTGAACATGGAGGTGGCATGAAATTTGCTCTGGTAAATCCGAAATGGACTTTCGAAGGCTCTACATATTTCGGGTGCCCTGATCCCCATTTCCCTTTGGAGCTTCTGTCTGCTCGAGAAATGCTCCGCTCAGCCGGGCAGGATGTTCTTCTTATCGATGCATTCATGGAGGACCTCACTCCCGATCAGGTCCGCTCCAAATTGAATTCCTTCGATGAAGATTTCCTGGTAATGCCAACCGCTCCTTCTTACCTGTTCTGGAGATGTCCCCAGCCCGAGCTCCGCATCCCCCGCCAATGGTTCGCAGCTCTCAATCGATCATCCACAAAGGTTGTGATTGGCCCCCATGGCTCAGCCACGCCTCAAGCCACTCTGCGGAAAACCACGGCCGATGTCGCGATGCGCGGTGAACCTGACCAGACTCTTCCCCAACTGGCAACAATGCCATGGGAAATGATCCCGGGCTGTTGCTGGCGCGGCCAGACGGGAGACTTTCGCTTCGCCGAAGGACTGGGCGCTACAGAAATGAAGGCGCTCCCGATGCTCGACTATTCCGACTATCCGGTAGAACTTCACCGGCACCGCCACCATGTATTCCCCGGCCATGGCGCAGACCACCTCAAGCAAGGGGCAGAAGTCGAGTTCGCTCGCGGTTGCCCGTATTCCTGTACCTTCTGCAACAAAACCCTTTTCAGAAACAAATTTCGCGAGCGCGATCTATCCGTAGTGCTCGTTGAAATCGACCAACTCATCGCTCGCGGCGTCGACTATGTTTACTTCATCGACGAGATCTTTGGAGTCGGCAGGCAGGTGCGCACTCTCGTCGAAGAGATCTCTCGACGCCCCATTTCCATCGGCTTCCAAACCCGAATTGATCTTTGGAATGAAGAGACGCTGGAAATGCTCGGCAAAGCCCACTGCGTCTCGTTCGAATGCGGAATTGAATCAATCACCGAGGAGGGCCGCGAAGATCTTAATAAAAACTGTCGCCTCAGCACTGATCGCATTAGCGAACTGCTGCTCCTCGCGCGCACGCATATCCCGTGGGTACAGGCAAACCTTATCAAGACAGCCAAGGATGATCCGGCGCTGATTGCAGCTTGGCAGCAAAAGCTCAAGAGTAATGGTGTCTGGGTCAGCGAGCCGGTGCCGATGTTTCCTTTCCCGGGCAGCCCGGAATACGTACAGACATTCGGGGCTCAACCCGACGATGAAGCCTGGGAACGCGCCCATTCCTTCTACCTCGGCCTCTTCTCCGGAAGAGGATACAGCGACATTCAAGACCAGAATCCACGTTCTCTTGCGGAGCTGGAATGCGCATCCTGATGACGACCGACACAATCGGCGGCGTTTGGACATTCACCCAGGAACTCACGCGCGGACTGCTGCACAACGGATGTGCCGTCGCGCTGATCAGCTTCGGAGCAAATCCTTCAGAAGCACAGCAGAACTGGTGTCGGGATATCACACGAGCCTGGGGCTCTGCTTTTCACTATCAGGAATCGGACATTCCGCTCGAATGGATGCCTGAGAACCGGGCCGCCTATTCAGATGCCGCGCCGTTGTTCATGTCGATCGCCCGCAAGTTCAAGCCCGACATCCTGCTGAGCAATCAGTATTGCTTCGGTGCGCTTCCGCTGAGCATTCCCAGGATTCTCGTCGCGCACAGCGATGTCCTGAGCTGGGCTGATCACACCCGGGGCGGCAATTTGGAGCATTCCGAGTGGCTGACTACATATTGTTCTCTGGTCTCAAATGGTCTTGAGCAGGCAGACTCACTCGTATCGCCAACTCAGTGGATGCTGAACGCTCTCGCCCAGCATTTCACCATCCCAGATAGAACCAGCGTGATTCCAAACGGGAGAACCCTCTCCGCCAGTCGCGTTTGGCCGCGCAAACTCCAGGCGGTTACTGCGGGCAGACTCTGGGACCAGGCAAAAAACATTTCCATACTGCGAAACGTGCAGTCCCCCAATCCCCTACTGATTGCGGGCGACATCGCTCAAATTTCGTTCAGCGAACCTCGATTCGCGACTTTTCTTGGACGCTTGCCGGAACAGGACCTGCTCACCATTTTCCGAGAAAGTTCAATTTACATTTGTACCTCCATTTATGAGCCGTTCGGGCTCGCGCCTCTTGAAGCCGCACAGTGCGGTTGTGCCGTAGTGGCGAATGACATTCCTTCATTGCGCGAAGTATGGCAGGACGCCGCCCTGTATTTCTCCGATGCCGCATCTTTGACTACGCTGCTCCACGAGCTAAGCCTGTCTCCAGAGCTGCTGCACGCGGCCCAACAGAGGTCCTTCGAACGGGCGGCCGCCTTCACAGGCAAGCGAATGGTTCAAGCCTACATGAGCCTTTTTCAGGCGACACTCGCGCAAACGGAGCAGCAGGCCTATGCCTCCTAGTCTTCGCATCGCATACCTCGCGCATTCTCTCCGCTCCGACTGGAACAACGGCAATGCCCATTTTCTCCGAGGGCTGGCGCGCGCACTAACAGCGATGGGGCACGACATCGCAATATTCGAGCAAAGCCCAGGTTGGTCTTCCCGCCACCTTATTCAGGAACCCCGCGGCGCCAATGCGATCAGCCAATTTGAAAAAACCTATCCCGAACTGCGCATTTCCACATATACCGATCAACAACTGCACAGTCTTCCCTTCTGGAGAAACGCTCTCGCGGACCGGGAGATTGTAATTCTGCACGAATGGAATCCCCCTGAACTCGCCAACATACTCCTCGATCTCCGAAACACACTAGGTTTTCGTCTGCTTTTCCACGACACTCATCATCGAGCGTCCTCCTCGCCCGAAGAGATCCGGCTGTTCAGAATCGACAGGTTTGACGCGGTTCTCGCATTTGGCGACGCCCTCCGCCGTATCTACCAGGACCAACTGGGAATCCGTCGTGTCTGGACTTTTCATGAAGCCGCGGACACTACTGTCTTTCGCCCGCGCCCACATACCAGCAAAACATCTGATGTCGTCTGGATCGGCAACTGGGGCGACGACGAACGCTCCGATGAAATTTGCGAGTTTCTTCTCAAGCCGGCAATGTCTCTTCGCGACCATTCTTTCAGCGTCTATGGAGTGCGATATCCTCCCAACGGTGTTGCGGCACTACTTAGCGCCGGCGTGAGATATGGCGGATACCTTCCCAATCTTGATGCCCCAACTATCTATGCGGCTGCTCGCGTCACCCTCCACATCCCTAGGCAGCAATACGCAACTGCGATGCATGGCATTCCCACCATTCGCGTCTTTGAGGCTTTGGCATGCGGTATTCCGTTGATCTCCGCCCCCTGGGACGACACAGAACATCTCTTCAGGAAGGGCGATATCGCTTTTGCAGGAAATTCGGCGGAAATGAAGCTGGCCATCCTGCGACTGCTTTCTGACAACCAGGCCGCCGAACAACAGGCATCTCAAGGCTTTGAAACAGTGCTCGCGCATCATACCTGCGCGCATCGGGCACGGCAGTTGACGTCAATTTGCGAGGAGCTTCTCAAGTGAACATCTTCGTCTTTGGCTCCAGTATCGTTTCTTCCTATTGGAATGGCGCAGCAACTTATTACCGCGGCATTTATAAGTATCTTGCTGCGCGCGGCCACCGCATCACCTTTGCGGAGCCGGACGCTTTCGGGCGTCAACAGCATCGCGATCAACACGAAGCCTCCTATGTAAATTCCATCATCTATCAACCCGGAATCGATATCAGT
>JBOGMA010000569.1:0-4438 GCA_050746465.1 Acidobacteriaceae bacterium | reverse complement strand
ACGCCGGAAGGAAGCAGCAGGCGCTGTTCGAGCCCGTTCGGCAAAAGATTCTCCTCTGAGCCCTGGGGCCTTTCCGAAAAATTATTGAACTTCGTGGCGCGGTGGCGAAATTCCGCTCATCGCCGCCCAAAAGGATTGTGTGTTGACGACGTTAATTTTGGCTGCCGCGCTCTCTCCGGGGCTGGTGGAGTTCCTGCCGTTTATCCTCATTATTGTGGTTTTCTGGCTGCTGCTCATTCGCCCCAACCAGAAGCGCCAGCAGAAATGGCAACACATGCTCGGCAATCTCAAGACCGGCGATCGCATCACCACCAGCGGCGGCATTCGCGGAGTCATCCTCAACATCAAGGACGAAACTATTCAGCTTCGCATTCCGCCCGACAATATCAAAATTGAAGTAATCAAGAGCGCGATTGCTTCCGTAACCACCGACGAGGCGGTTAAGTAGCTCTCTACCATGCATAAGAACCTCAGAAACAAAACCATCCTGATCGTTGTCGTGCTCGCCATTTGCGTGCTGGGCATTACCGGCATTCCCAGCGGATTCTCCGGGTCCGCGCTCAAGGAATCCTTCCTCAAGCGCATTCAACTCGGACTCGACCTCAAGGGCGGCACGCATCTGGTCCTGCAGGTCATGGTCAATGAGGCCATCGGCACCACCACCGACAGCGACACTGCGCATATCGAACAGGCCATGCAGCAGAACGGAATCACCGGGGCGACGGCCGTCAAGCCCGACCCCAAGAACCATCCCGAACTTATCCAGATCAACAACGTTTCGCTCGATCAGGGCAGCGCTTTGCGCGGGATTCTCAATGCGCAGTACGGCCAGCAGTATGACATCGCCTCGAGAAATAGCGGCAGCACCTGGACGCTGACCATGAAGCCAACTGCGCAGTCCGACATCAAGAAACACGCCCTTGATCAGTCGATCGCGGTCATTCAGCAACGCGTCAACTCTCTGGGCGTCAGTGAGCCGATCGTTCAGGAGTACAACCTCGGCAGCTACCAGATTCTGGTGGAACTGCCTGGCATCGACGACTTTGACCGCGTCAAGAGCGTCATTCAGTCCACCGCGCGTCTGGAAATTCACTTGGTTCAAGGAGGTCCGTACACGAGCGAGCAGGACGCGATGCAACAGCTTGGCGGCACAGTTCCGTTTGGCTCGGAGCTGGTGCAGACCGCTCCCGGGGTCAATCCCTCGGGCTGGTATCAGATCAAGCAGGTGGCCGAAGTTGGCGGAACGGATATCCGCAGCGCGCGCGTTGGAACCGATCCCAACACAAATGAGCCGCAGGTGGAGTTTTACCTGACGACCTCTGCCGGCGACCACTTCGCCCAGTTCACCGGTGCGAACAAGGGCAAGCCGCTCGGTGTGGTGCTGGATAACAGAGTTCAGGAAGTGGCCACGATTCGCGACCAGATTCGCGACCAGGGAACCATCTCCGGCGGGTCCATGACGCCGCAGGAAGCCAATGATCTGGCCATGTTGCTCAATACTGGCTCGCTGCCCGCGTCGTTGAAGTATCTGCAGGAGAGCACTATTGGTCCTTCGCTTGGCGCGGATTCCATCCGTGAAGGCGTAATGGCTGCTGTCATCGGCATGCTCGCGGTCTTGATCTTCATGCTGATCTACTACCGCGGAGCTGGAATCAATGCGGATCTGGCACTCATTCTGAACCTTGTAATCCTGCTTGGCTTCATGGGCTACACAGGGTCAGTGCTCACGCTGCCCGGCATTGCCGGGGTCATCCTCACCGTAGGTATGGGCGTCGACTCGAACGTGCTGATCTTCGAGCGAATACGAGAAGAATTACGCGCGGGCAAAAGTCCCGCCGCCGCGGTCGATCAGGGTTTTGCGCACGCCTGGACCACGATTCTGGATACACACGTTACGACCGTCGTTTCGGCCGCCATCCTGTTCCTGTTCGGAACCGGACCGGTCAAGGGATTTGCTGTAACGCTTACCGCTGGTCTCTGCGCCAACCTGTTCACGGCGGTATTTGTATCGCGTGTGATCTTCGACGCGCACCTGAACAAGCGCCTGCGGGGCGAGCCGATCTCGGTTTAAGGGTGGGCCGCACGACCAGAGCGTTGAGTTTGAGAACGGAAAGATTGGAAGGAAAAGCCGGGAGCTAACAGCCAAAGGCCAGGAGCTATTTTCAAAGTGGAATTTTTTGGGGAAGTAAAGATCGATTGGCTGGGGAAGAAGTGGTACTTCTTGGCCTTCTCCCTTATCTTCAGCGTCAGCGGCATCCTGTCGCTGGCCTTCTGGCACGGCCTGCCGCTGGATGTTGACTTCCGCGGCGGCACTGTCGTTCGCGTGAAGTTTACCCAGGCGCCGGACATCAACCACCTGCGTGATGCCGCGCAGGCTGCTGGTCTGAAGGATGCGCCGGTCGTAACCTACGGCCCGCCGGCGAACCATGAGGTCATCATTACGCTGCCCGAGGTCAAGGGAACAGCGTCGGCTCTGGATGCAGGGCGCGCCGCAATCGTGTCTACCCTGACGAAGAACTACTCCGCAACGGGCAAGCAGAACCAGGGTACGGGAAAGCTCGACCTCGACAATGCCGGGGGCGGCCAGCTTGGCGCGTGGCTCGGCGATAAGGACCCCGAACATCTGGGGCAGAGCGATGCGGCCACGCAGAAGTACACGCAACAGGCCCAGGCCGTCATGAATTACAAGGACAATGAGCACAGTGGGCTCATTGGCTCCATTGACAAACTCTCCGGCGTGGTGGATCCGGCCGTTCTGAATCTGCTGAAGCAGGACGCCTATCTTTCCGGCTTCACGGTACGCAACGTCGAGATCGTAGGGCCACAGGTAGGCGAGCAACTCCGTCACCAGGCGCTCTATGCCACGATTTACTCGCTGCTCGGAATGCTCATTTACCTCTGGTTCCGATTTGAACTGATCTACGGTGTCGCCGCGGTCGTCGCCGTCCTGCATGACACGATCATCACCGTGGGGGCATTTTCACTCTTTAACAAAGAGATATCCCTTACCGTAATCGCCGCCATCCTAACCTTGATCGGCTACTCGATGAACGATACCATCGTTGTTTTTGACCGTATCCGGGAAAACCTGCGCATGGGCGGACGCCGCGAAAAGCTGGCTGACCTGGTGAACCGAAGCATCAACCAGACGCTGAGCCGGACCGTGCTTACTTCCGGACTTACTTTCCTTACGGTCCTGTCGCTGTTCATCTTTGGCGGCCAGGTGCTGCATCCGTTCGCCTTCGCGTTGGTGATCGGCATCATAATCGGGACCTACTCTTCGATCGCGGTTGCTTCCCCGATGCTTGTTGCCTACCAGGATTGGCGTGGCAGTAAGGGAAAAACTGCTGCCCTTCCGGCTGCCCGGCGCTCCAAAGTCTAGGGTTTCGAATAGGAGACTTTCGTTTCGTATGCAATTTGTGATACAAGAAGACGCTCACCCCCATTGCCCGGAGAGCGCGACTGAAAAAGTAGGGCCGAGCCGGGAACAAATTGCCCATGCTGTGGTGTCTATAGGTGGTATCGAATGTTTGTAAGTCCGAGGTAGGTCATGTTTGAAGATTCAATGATGGAATCTGGCGGCAAGATCAAGACAAAGAGCAAATACTGGGTCTGGGTCGGCATCGGCATTAACTGCGCAATCATCGGCGCCATGATTCTGATTCCGCTGATCTATCCTGAGGCGCTCCCGACGACCGCGATGACCACGTTGCTCGTCGCACCACCGCCACCTCCTCCGCCGCCACCTCCGCCACCTCCGCAGCCGGTGCATGTGGAGAAGATTGTCTCGCAGTTGATGAATAACCAGCTCACCGTGCCCAAAATTCCTCATGAGATCAAGATGGTGCATGAAGCGGCCCCGCCGCCGCCCAGCATGGCTGGTGTCGCCGGCATGGAAGGCATGGGTAACGGCAGCGCGAATGGCGTGATGGGCGGCATTCTGGGCGGCATGGGCTCGGGTGGTCCCACCGTCAAGGCTGCGCCTCCCAAGAGAATCGCGGTTTCGGCAGGTGTCATCGCTGGCAACAGAGTCGGAGGAGTTGATCCCCGCTATCCAGCCATTGCCAAGGCTGCCCGCATCCAAGGAACGGTTGTCCTGCAGGCCATGATCTCAAAGCAGGGAACCATTCAGGATTTGAAAGTTATCAGCGGCCCACCCATGCTGCAGCAGGCCGCTGTCGAAGCTGTGAAAACCTGGCGTTATAAGCCCTATCTACTCAACGGCGAGCCGGTAGAGGTGGAGACTCAGGTGAACGTCGTCTTTACCCTCGGTGGCTGATGCCCGAATGATGCTTTCCTTGATCGGAAAGCTTTATTTGCAGCTGCCAAACTGTTTTGTGATTTCCAAGTAGTTACTCCTTAGGAGGAAAGATTCAAGTGATTCTCGCTCATCTTCATCAACTCTCTGTCCACGCTTCCACTCTGGGCGCGTTTTTCC
>JBOGMA010000568.1:0-3033 GCA_050746465.1 Acidobacteriaceae bacterium | reverse complement strand
CGGATACTCAGTCGCCGAGCCCTCTCGACGGAACTCTGGATCCCAATGGTCCCGGTTTCCGCCAGATCGCAGGAACATCGGTTCCGTTCTATCTCAACGGTGTACAATTTCCCGGCGTCAATGGGTTCCCCAGAGGTCTGGTCAAGGATACTTATGGAACCGTAGAGCCGAGGATTGGCTTCGCTGAGGATATTTTCGGAAACGGCAAGACCGTCCTTCGCGGCGGGTTCGGAATGTTCTTCGAGCGCGTCCAGGGCAACGATGTATACGGTACGTCTACCAACCCGCCGTATGCCTATCAGCCGTCGGTCAGCGCCGTATACTTCTCAAACCCGAATACCAGCAACCAGACGGGGCAGACTGCCACGGCTCCGTTCTTCCCGAGCAACTTCAGCAGCCTTGATTACCATTATCCCAACCCGGGCACAGCCCAGTTCAGCCTTGGTATTCAGCATGAACTGGCTCCGTCTACCGTCGCGGTCATTCAGTACGTGGGGATGACGGGCTGGGACCAGAACGATCAGCGGGCCGTCAATACGCTGCCATTAACCGACCCCGCGAATGCGGCCAATCCATACGACCAACGCGAGGCGGTCGCCACGGGCACAAACTCGAACCTCTATAGGATGTTCCCGAGCTTCAGCAGCATCACACAGATCGAAAACCGGACCAACAGCAGTTATCACTCTCTGCAGACCTCTCTACGCATGGAGAGCAAGCACGGATTGACGGTGCAGTTGTCCTACACCTGGTCACACGAGATCGACATCGAGAGTGGCGATCTTGGATCCACCAACCAGCAGGGATCGGGCGGTGACATCTCCAATCCGTTCGACTATCAATACGACCGCGGATCGGGCACCATCGACCGGCGGAATGTATTCGGCGTCAACTACATCTATAACCTGCCATTTTTTCTGCACTCGAGCAACGTTTTTGAGCGCTCTGTGATCGGCGGATGGCAGCTCTCCGGCATCACCCAGGCGACAAGCGGCAACCCCATCAACGTGACCTACTCTCCGGATACGCTGGGGCTGGGCGGCGGCACTACCAACCGTCCGAACATCAGCTCTAAGATGAGCTATCCCAAGACTCAACATCAGTGGTTCAACACCTCCGCCTTCTCGGCGCCTTTGGCTCCCTGGAATGGGGGGACGAACAACGGCTTCGGCAACGCCCGCAAGGATGCGGTCGTCGGCCCTGGTCTCTTCAACTGGAACATGGCGCTGTTCAAGGATTTCGCGATCCGCGAAGGCATGAGAATTCAGCTTCGCGCAGAATCCTACAACACCTTCAACCATACGGAGTTCAGCAATATCGATACCGGGTTCACAGATGGAAACTTCGGTCAGGTGACCGGGGTCAACGATCCGCGCACCTGGCAGTTTGGCGGAAAGTTCCTCTTCTAAACTAGGAGTGAAATACTTTTAACCCTTCACCGAATGAGGGCCTGACCATCAGGCCCTCATTTTTTTCATAACAAAACTCCAACGCGATCGATCAGCCGTTTCGCGGTCCTTTCAGCGTTGCGACAGACGCGGGCCGCAGCGTACCCTAGAGAAATCACTGGAGACACAAGTGAAGTTTTCGGCGCGGGTATGGCTGCTTGTTTGTCTCGGATGCCTGTGTCTGGGTGGCCGCAGAACCGCACTGGCACAAAGCGACGCGGGTCGTCATGCGCTTGCTCTGGAACAACAGGGCGAAAGTGCGGAAGCGGAGCAGGCGTGGCGCGCGATTCTTCTTGCCAAGCCCCACAATGCCGAGGCGCTCGCGCACATTGGATTGCTGGAGGCCCGACAGAATCACTACAACGCGGCAATCACCTACTACCGGAAAGCAATTGCCATTGATCCAAAGTTTCCGGGCCTTGAAACAGACCTTGGCCTTGCTTTGTTCAAGACAAGCCAGTTCCCCGCAGCCGCGCAGGCCTTTCAAGCCGCTCTGCGTGCTGCACCAGCCGACCAGCGCCTTACCATCCTCATTGGAATGGCCTATTACGGGGCGGCACGTTATGCGCATGCCATTCCCTATTTAAGGAGGGCCGCACAAAACGACCCGAGCAGCCTTCCGCTGCGACTGACCCTGGCACACAGTTGTCTTTGGGCAAAGCAGTTTCCGTGCGTTCTCACGGTGTACAAACAGATTCTCCTGCTCAATGCCGAGTCAGCCGAGGCAGACATGCTGGCCGGCGAGGCCATGGACGCTATGGGGAACGTCACCGGCGCCATCACGCAGTTCCGCTCGGCTGAACGCGTCAACCCGAAAGAACCGAATGTACATTTTGGCCTGGGATATCTGCTCTGGACCCAGAAGCAGTATTCCGAGGCGCAGAAAGAGTTTCAAGCCGAGCTCGACAACAACCCCAAGCACGGTAAAGCCCGCGCCTATCTCGGCGATACGCTGGTCCGTCAGAATGATTACGCCCGTGCGGAACCGGAGTTGAAGAAATCGATCGCCGACGAACCAATGTTTGCCCTGCCATATCTCGATCTTGGCATCATTGAGGCGGCCTCGGGGCGCAACCAGGACGCCGTCCGGGAGTTTAAGAAAGTCATCGCGCTCGAGCCGAAAGATGTGGACTCCCACTGGCGTCTCGCCCGGCTTTATCAAACTATGGGCAAGCGAGAAGAGGCCCGCGCGGAATTTGCCAGGGTCAGCGCGATGAAGCGGCAGCAGGACAAAAGCTCACGTCCTAACATCCTCAGCATCCCATAGCGCATAGGGAAGATTGGTTGACGCGCCCCCCGGGTGGAGTCACTCCGTTTCGGCTGAGGCAGCGTCTATGGGGACCGATACGGCTTACGCACCCGGAAGAATTCTCATTTCCACAATCTGCGGCACACACCGGCTTCATGAATGAAAGGTTCATAGCCTCGGAAATCGCTACTAACTCATTTGATGTGATTTGGTAGCGCCATCGGGGATCGAACCCGAACTCTCCGCCTTGAGAGGGCGGCGTGTTAACCAGTTACACCATGGCGCCGTAATGAGAAATTGGCCGGATAGGAACACGCAGAAAAGCGGCGACCGACT
>JBOGMA010000567.1:0-2455 GCA_050746465.1 Acidobacteriaceae bacterium | reverse complement strand
GTCGTGACCGGTGATGGGGACTTCATTGCCAGGGCGGCTGGCGTCGAATTGGCCGCGGTAGACCAGCTTGCGGTTGCTGTCGAAGAGGAAGAAGTCGGGCGTGCAGACGGCGTTATAGGCTCGGGCCACTTGTTGGGTTTCGTCGTAGAGGTAGGGGAAGGTGAAGCCGACTTCGTGGGCCTGTTGGGCGAGGCCTTCGGGAGCGTCGTCGGGGTAGGCGGCTATGTCGTTGCTGCTGATGGCGACGATTCCTATGCCTTTATTCTGGTACTCGCGGCCTAGCTGGGCGAGGGCGGATTGCAGGTGTTTGACGAAGGGGCAGTGCCGGCAGAGAAACATCACGAGGAGGCCTTTGGGGCCGGCGGCGTCTTTCATGGAGAGGTCGCGATGGGTGGTGACGTTTGGGAGATGGAAGTCGGGGGCGGAAGTTCCGAGGGGGAGCATGGTGGATTCGGTTCGGGCCATTGGGGTCTCCTGCCTCGTTTTGATGCGACTGATTGCAGCTTGATTCAGAGAGGCTTGTTATGCGGCACGGCGCGCCCCGAATCGTTCAAAATTTGATGGGTCTTTTGCCAAACTCTTCTTAGTTATCTGCTTTATCAGCCCCCTGGTTCCTGGTTGTTCCCAGCGCTTGGTTCCTGATTTGATTCCCCCTTGGATTGCGGTGCGATTCACAAGGCTTTGCAGGCTATAGTCATGGGTGGCGACTCTCACGGCCTGGCTAGGGCGTGGCGAAAACTGAATCATCCAAAAGCCGCAGTGCGATGCTTGTCGATGACGAGCTGGAGCTGTTGCGTCCGGCGGCGGGTTCGCAGTCCCCGGGACGGTCTCGTTCCCGCATAGAAAAAGAATTTCTTCCTGAAAAATTTGGGGCGGGAACGCCGGCGCGTCCTTTTGGTGAGTTTCGCAATGAGGTGCGCGAGCGGCGGCGGGGACCGGTTCACAAGGGACTTCTGCCGGCGTGGACGAGGACGCGCTGGGGGCGCTGGCTGCTTGTGGCGCTGGTTGCATGCGCGGTGGCGGCGGTGGTGATGGCGGCTCTGGCGGTGCGCGATTATTTTGAGCACGACGCGCGATTTCGGATCGATACTTCCAGCTCAATTCAGACGGTGGGCAATAGCGAGTTGACGCGGGAGCAACTGCTCTCGGTGTTTGGCGCGGATATTGGGCGGAACATTTTCTATGTGCCGATGGCGGCGCGGCGGGCGGCGCTGGAGCAGATTCCCTGGGTGGAGCACGCGACGGTGATGAGGATTCTGCCGGACCAGTTGCGGGTGGCGGTGCGGGAGCGCGTTCCGGTGGCCTTTGTGCGCGTGGGCGACAAGATCAAGCTGGTCGACGCGGCGGGCGTGATTCTGGATATGACGCCGGAGATGATGGCGGAGCGGCACTTTTCGTTTCCGGTGGTGACGGGGATTAAGGCGGAGGACCCGCTCCCGGTGAGGGCGGCGCGGATGGAGCTCTACGAGAAATTCATCCATGTGCTGGATGGGGACGGCAGGACTTTTGTGGCGAACCTCAGCGAGGTGGACTTGTCCGACCCGGAGGATGTGCGGGTGACGGTTCCGGTGAAGTCAAGCGATCTTCTGCTGCACTTTGGAGACAAGAATTTTCTGGCGCGTTACAAGATATTTGAGTCGCACCTGAGTGCCTGGGAGCAGCAGTATCCACAGCTTGCGGCGGTGGACCTGCGGTATGACAGCGAGGTGGTGCTGAAGATGGCGGATCAGGGCTCAGGGACCGGGGCTCAGGGCTCAGGCCCCAGCGCGCAGGGCTCAGGAATTGCCACGCCTGCGCCGCTGAAAAACGCTGTGCCGGCGAAGAAAGCTGTTGCGAAAAAAGTTGTGGCGAAAAAGAAGGCCGTAGCGAAGAAAGTTGTGCATCACACCACACGTCACGCGAGGAAGAAGCGATGAGCCAGCAGGCGGAGAACCTGATCGCGGTTCTGGATACGGGCAGTTCGAAGACCCGCATGTTGGTGGCGGAGGTGAGCGACGGCGCGTTGCGATATCGCGGGCACGGCATTGTGGATGCGGGCGGAATGAGGAAGGGCATGATTGCCGAGCTGCTGCCGGCGGCGGAATCGATTGACAAAGCGGCGAAGCAGGCCGAGATGCGCTCGGGTGCGGTGATTGAGCGGTGCGTGGTGGCCGTGGGCGGATCGCATGTGCGCGGAGTGAACAGCCGGGGCGGCATCAGCCTGGGCGCGCGGATGCGGGAAATTACGCGGGAAGATGTGCGCGCTGCGGTGGAGCGGGCGCGAGCGGTCTCGCTGCCGCATGACCGCGAGGTGATGCACCTGCTGCCGCAGCAATTCATTCTAGACGATCAGCCGGGGATCCATGATCCGGTGGGAATGGTGGGAAGCCGGCTGGAGGTAAACCTCCACATCTCAATCTGTTCGGCGAGCGCGATACAGAGCATTGTCACGTGCGCGAACAAGGCGGGGCTGGAG
>JBOGMA010000566.1:0-10428 GCA_050746465.1 Acidobacteriaceae bacterium | reverse complement strand
GGTGAGGCCGTCCTTGAAGGTGATGTGCAGCGGCGTGTCGAAGAAGAGGAGCACGCCGGAGCCGGGCACCTGGTCAGCATGAGTTACGGTGAGGGGATCATTGAAATGGGCCCGGCCAGAGCGAATCTGCTGCAGCGCTTCGTAAAGAACGGCGAGCTTGATGACCGATGCCGTGGGGACAGGCTGATCGGCATTGATGGCGACGGTTCGGCCGGTAGCGAGATCGTGCGCGTAGAACGACACGTCGCCGCGGAAGCCGCCGATCATAGATTGCAGCTTTGCGGTGAGTGCGGCGTCGGTCTGCGCAGCTGGTGCGGCTGCGGTCTGGGCCGACGCTACGCCGGTGAGGCAGGCAGCGACGGCCAGAAGAAAAGCAGTGCGAAGCTGCGAAAGTCGCGGCCTCATGCAGCACTCTCGTTGCGGAGCGTGAGGCCGAGTCCTGGGCCGGACGGGAGGATGAGCTTGCCGTGGTCGACGGTGACGCCGCGATAGGGGTCGTTACTGATGAGCAGGTCTCCGTCGAGATCGACGTGGTCCACGAGCGGAGAGAGGTGAGCGGCAGCGGTGATGGAGCAGGAACTGGAAACCATGCAGCCGATCATTATTTTCAAATTGCAGGCGCGGGCGATTTCGATCCAGCGATGAGCTTCAAGAATGCCTCCCGACTTGTCGAGCTTGACGTTGATGCCGTCGTAGGCTTCAGTGAGTTTCGGGATCATGGAAGCCGCGGTGCAGGCCTCGTCCGCATAGATTGGCAGATGCACATGGCGGCGCACGTAGGCGGTTTCTTCCAGCATGTGCGCGGGCATGGGCTGTTCGACGTACTCTACTCCCTGCGTCTCAAGCCAGTTGATTTTGCGGATGGCCTCTTCCTTGTCGGTCCAGCCCTCGTTGGCGTCGACGCGGATGGGCTTTTTAGTGACGCTGCGGACGGCGGCGATGGTTTCTTCGTCGGTCTTCAAGCCCACTTTGACTTTGAGAACGGGAAAGTCTTTCGCCTCGCGGGTTTTTTCGCGCGTGATCTCCGGCGTATCGATGCCGATGGAGAAATCGGTGATGGGAGCGTCGGCGGGATCGAGTCCGAAGAAACGATAGAGAGGCATGTTCATTTTCTTGCCCAGCCAGTCGAACATGGCGATATCGACGGCGGCCATGGCGGCACGCTGATGGTCGGTGAGAGAGTGGCGGATGGCGGCGAGCGACTTTACGTAAGTCCATGGATCACGCTCGGCGATGCGGCCGCTGATGGCCTGAATGGCCTCCATCGCCTGTTTTGGATATTCCTTGTAGCGAACGATGGGCGCGCCTTCGCCGTATCCAGTGACGCCGTCGCGCGTGTACTGGACATGCACGGTGTCGCGATAAGTGCTGGAGGACATGACGGTGGTCCAGGTGTGGCGCAGCATGAGCCGCTTCAGTTCGCAGTGAACTGAAGTGGGATGCGAAGCGGTGTCCGTCATTGCGGCGAGGGTTCCGCGTGGGGCAACTGCGGCCAGGCTGGAAGCTCCGGCGAGCTTGAGCCAATCTCTACGACTGATCATTTGGTCCTCCTTATGGCCACCAGCAGTCGGGTCCAGGGCTGATCGTTGAGCACGCTGATCTGTACGCCTGGGTGATCGTGGGTGGTGTCGTGAATGAATTTGCCGTTACCAATGTACATCCCGGTGTGGGTGATCTTTGTTGGGCTGGAGCCGAAGTAGAGCAGGTCGCCGGGTTGCAGGTCTGCGCGCTTTACGGGAACCACGCCGCTCCAGGCTGACTGAATGCCGGCGTCGCGGGGCATCTCGATGCCACGCTGGCGTTCGAGCATTTGCGTGAACCCGGAGCAGTCGAAGCCAAAGCTGGAGACTCCGCCCCAGGTATAAGTGGTGCCGAGGAAGCGATGCGCGAGGTCGATCATTTGCGGAATGGTGAGCGGGGCGTCCGCGGTGGTTATGTCGCCGCGCTGCACCCAGGCGGTTGTGCCGTCGATGAGTTGCACGTGGATCCAGCGGCCGGTTTTGCTGGTTTGGTCAGGCGCGAGTTGGAGGCGGGCTTCCCAGGGAAGGCGCAGAACGGGAGCGTGCTTCGTTACGTCGGGATCGCGATAGACGTTCGCGCTGAGCTCGTCTACCTGTACGTCTTTTCCTGCGGGAGCGTAGGTTGCGCCGTGGAGAGCTTTCACAGCGTCCGAGGACACCCATCCGGTGTAGTTGTCGGCGGTGCGGATGTGGTACCAGCCGTTTTGAGCGGCGAGTTCGGTTACGCCGGTCCCGTAGATGGCTTGCGAGACCACGTCGCTGTTGGCAGTGGCGTCGCGGTACATATTGGCAACCGGAAGGGCGACGACCAGGCCTGGATGAGGGACAGATTTCTGCGCAGCGGCGGGAATGGCCGCCAACGCGAGCACGAGCAGCAGCGCCGGGAAACGAGAAATTCTATGGCGCTTCGTTGATTTTGTTTGTGCAGTCATTCTCAACTCCTTCCCGCTGTCTTATCGGAAGCGGCGAATTCTGAGGGTGTGGCGGCCGGAGCGGTAAAAGCCGGTCACGTAAAGCGTGGGCTTGCCGGTGGTAGAAAAAATAACCTGCCGCATTCGCAGAAGCGGAGTGCCCCTGGGAATGCTGAGCAAGTCGGCCATCTGGGAGTCCGCGCTGGTGGCATCGATCTCCTCGTCGGCATAGGCAAGGCGGACGCCGCATTTGTTTTCCAGAGTGGCAAAGAGCGAGGTGTGGTCGAGCGCCGCATCCATCAGGAGCTGGAATTCGTCGGCGGGCCAGAAGCAAATTTCAAGGGCGACAGGCTCAGCGCCGACAAGCCGCACGCGTTGCAGCCGGGCCAGGCGGGAGCCGGACAGCACTCCCAGACGGGCTGCGATTTCGTATTCACCGTCGACCACTTCGAAAGAGATGGTGCGCGAATGCGCGGCGAGGCCGAGGCCTGCCATCTGCTCGGTATAGGCCAGGAGCTTATTGAAATTCACTTTGGGTAGAGCCACGAAGGTGCCGGCGCCGCGACGCCTCTCCACAACTCCGTCATGAGCGAGCTCGAGGACGGCGTGACGCGCGGTCATGAGGCTTACATGGTGATTCTTAGCGAGGTCTCTTTCGGAAGGGATGGGGTCTCCGGGCTTGAGTCGGCCGGAGTCGATACGCTGGCGGATGGCGTTCTGAATTTTCCGGTAAGCCGGCTCATCGTCGCGGTTCTGCGTGCCTTTCAAAGATGTCCCCCGATTCATAGCCTGACCTGCCATCCGATGGACGATTGAAAGATAGAACGGCGGGGGATAACGGATCTCAGGGTCGCGTGCTATATAGCGCACGCTACCACGGCCGGGGCGGGTGAGTAAAGATGCTGCCGGGAAAAGCATCCGGAGGGTAACGGCGTTGAGGCAGCCGATTACTGCTAAAAACAAAGGATTGGATTTTCGTTTAATCGTTTTGATTACCCAGCGGCCGACCGAGCTGCAGCGCGTCGAAAAAATATATTGACATCGAGTTATGGATTGCTATATAGCTCTTTAGTCTAATCGAACGGTGTTGTTTCGCGTGCTGAAATTTGGGTAACGCGGCCGTCGATTCTCGTGCATCCGGGTCGGTGCAGAGCCTATGCAGGAAGCAGGTAGCAGCTCTCGCCGCGGAAGTTGTCCCTGGCGGTACCGTTGTTGATCTTTTTTCGGAGGCTGTAAATGGAGTTCAGACGATTTATCGCAATCCTTTCCGTGGCGGGAATGCTGCTTTTCGCAGCAGCCGTCTCGCGAGCGCAGACAGTTACCGGGTCGATCGGTGGTACGGTCACCGATTCAACTGGAGCCGTGGTTCCAAATGCCGCCGTTACGGCGAGAAATGTCGCTACCGGCGTTCAGGCTACGACTCGTTCGAACCAGAGCGGCGTTTACAATTTCCAGTTTTTGCCCATTGGCTCTTACAACGTGATCGTGAATGCGTCGGGCTTCGCAAAAACCACGGCTGGACCGCTGAGACTGGAAATCGACCAGATTGCAAAGATTGACATCAAGCTCCAGGTGGGACAGGCATCCACCACGGTGAAGGTAAATGCCGAGGGCGCCGTGCTGCAGACGCAGAGTTCGACGCTCGCAACCACGGTGACGGCGAATACCATTGAGAATCTGCCGCTGAGCGGGAATAACTTCCAGGTGGCGGCGGTGTTTGTTCCGGGCGCTGTGCTGCCGCGCTTCGACATGGAAGGCGGCGCAAACGGTTTCGAGCGCAACACGAACCCCGCCACTCTTCCCTCCTTCAATGGCAATCGCCAGCAAGGGAACAATTACATTATGGACGGCGTTGAGATCAACGAGCCGACCAACAACCTGATCGGTTACAACCCGGCGCCGCAGGCGATTCAGGAAATGCGGACGGTCACGGGGAACGCCGACGCCGAATATGGGGACGTGAGCGGCGGAGAGATTTTGCTGGTCACAAAAGGCGGGACGAACCAGTTTCACGGCAGCGCATACGAGTACTACGAGAATCAGGCCCTTACCGCGAACCTATGGAGCAACAACTACAACGGGCTCGCCAGGGGCGTGTTTCACCAGAATATATTTGGCGTGACCTTTGGTGGACCCGTCATCCGTAACAAGCTTTTCTTCTTCGTCGATTATGAAGGTGTGCGCAACAACTCGTCGGGAACGGGCACGGCAAGCGTGGCAACGGCGCTGATGCGCACCGGAGATTTCTCCGAGCTCCTGACAACCCCGGGCGTCTCGCCTCTCCAACTTTACAATCTGCAACCGTCGGCAACCAATCCCACTGGCGGTTGGGCGGCGGCTACCCCGTACAACAACAACCAAATCCCGATCAACAACCCCGTAGCGGCGTACCTGTTCTCGCACCCTGATATCTATCCCATGCCGAACTTTAAGCCGAGAGCAAATACGGTGGATTCCAACAATTACCACGCCTCTACGGCGGGGGTCATTAAGAACAATCAGGGCGACATACGAGTGGACTGGGCGCCAGATTCCAGAGATACGTTCTGGTTCCGCTACTCGGACGGCGATGCTTTGGACTATAGCCCGAAGGTAGTGCTCGCGATCCAGTTTCCGACGGGTAACGATTATCCGTTCCACAGTGGCGTCGTGAACTGGGTCCATACCTTTTCTCCTTCACTCGTCAATCAAGCTCGTGGAGGGTTCACGCGGGTTCAGTGGTTCAACGGCATTCCGACGGACCCAACCGGGAAATTCGGAATGAGCGGCAATCAGACGGTCGGAATTCCTGCCCCGCAGGCGTTCCCCGGGTTCAGCCTGGTCAATCTTTCGACTGCCGAATCGAACGTTGGGAGCGCGGCCGTTGTCCAGAACTTCCTGGACAACATCTTCAACTATGGGGATGACCTGGTGTGGCAGCACGGGAATCACACCACCAAGTTTGGAGTGCAGGTGGTCCGTTACCAGCAAAACAACTACTATGCCGGGAATTACGGAGCCCTGGGCCAGTTCATTTATGACGGCACTTACACGACCAACGGCACGAGCGCGGCAGGCGGGTACGGTTTCGCGGACTTTGTCGTGGACCAAGCGGACATTTCCGAAGTGGGCGGCGTTGCTGGGCCTGTCGGCCAGCGCGAGTATCACGATGCATTTTACGTGCAGGATGACTGGAAAGTGCTTCCCAACCTGACGCTCAACCTGGGCGTTCGGTACGGCTATGACCAGCCGATGTACGAAGTGAACAACAAGGAAGTGAACGTCGACATTTCGAAGGCGGGGTCCTGCACCGCGGCGAATGACACCTCGAATCCGTGCCTGATGTTTGCCGGCCAGAACGGTAACAGCCGCGCGCTGTACGAGCCGTTCCACGGCGGCGTCATGCCGCGCATTGGCTTTGCGTTCCAAGCATATCCACGGCTCGTAGTGCGCGGCGGATACGGAATTACGGATTACCTGGAGGGCACAGGCGCGAACCTGCGGCCTACGATGAATCCGCCGTTCTTCTCACAATTTGTGAACGCGCCGGCAACGCCTGGGACAACTTCGCCGGGAAACCCGCTGAGCATCAGCAACGGATTCAGTAACGGGACTCAGCAGGCGATCACTCAATATGATGCGTGGGACACCCATCTGAAGCCGGCCATGGTGCAGCAGTTCAACCTGACGACTGAGTACCTCATCAACAACCACACGACTGTCCAGGTTGGTTATGTGGGAGAAGTTGGCCAGCACCTGATCGTACCCGCATCTGCAGACCAGTGGACCCAGCCGTACACCGGTTCGACAGCCCATATTCCTCCGTCCATTGTGCCTTTCTATAACCTGGTTGGGCCGAACGGACGCGTCGTGGTTACGATGTCGGCTGCGATGGAAAACTACAATGCCATGCAGGCGACCCTGCGCCATCGGCAGAGCGGCGGGCTGGAGTACACGTTGAACTACACCTTGTCGAAATCCATGACCAACAACCCTGGGTTCTTCGGCATTTCCGGCGTGGACGGCGCCAGCGCCTATTGGCAGAACTACTACAATCCGCGGGCCGATTACGGCCCCTCGGGCTTCGACGTGCGTCATACGATCAACGGCACCGCTGTATGGCAACTGCCGTTCGGAGTTGGACGCAGGTTCGGCGGCAACTGGAACCGGGCGACGGACGAGGTTCTCGGAGGGTGGCGGCTTTCCGGCGATGTAATTCTGCACACCGGGTTCCCCATCAATATGACGGGCTCGATTCGCTCGAATGTTCACGCTCGCACCGGTCGCGCCAGCCAATTCCGCAAGATGAAGATTGTGCATCGGTCCGTGCGGCACTGGTTCGGTACCGATCCGTCGTCTAATCCATGCAGCAGCACCTCAACTCCCGATAATGGCATCTGCGCCTTTGGTAGCCCGGCACCCGGGCAGTTCGGGAACGTGCCTCCCAACAACGGACCTCGCGCTCCAGGCTACCGGATCATCGATATGTCCCTGTTCAAGTCCTTCCGCACATTCGAGGACCAGAACCTGACCTTCCGTGTGGACGCCTTCAACGCATTCAACATGGCCAGCTATGCGGCGCCGGCTTACGTCAGCACGGCCAACGCCATTAGTCCCAATACTTTCGCATCCAACCCGGACGCTTCCGCCGAGGGCGAGATTACATCAACGCTTTCTCCGGCTCGTCAATTCCAACTTTCACTGATTTATAAATTCTGAAGTTGAGGTACAGCCCGCCTGGCCGGAAAATCCGGCCAGGCGGGCATTTTCGTATGAGAATTGTCTGGTGATTCGTTCTTTCGCTCTTTATGCTCTGAATTTGGCCTTGATTGCCGGATGCGCCATTCCGGCCTGGTCCGCCGACACTCAACCCGCGCTGATTCCGCAGCCGCGCGAGTTTTCCGCTCGACCCTATCTCTCACTCACCCATGGCGTCAGGATTCTCGTCCCAGGACGGAATGCTGATGATTTGTTTGCGGCCAAAAATCTCGCCTCGGAGCTGAAAGAGCGCGGCGTTGCGGTGCGGAATTCAAGCGCGGCGGCGCGGGTCTATCTCCTGCGCGACGATAGCGCTCTGGCGCGCCGGGTGATGCGCCACGCAAAAATGCAGTTCGAACCAGCGATGCAGGAGGCAGGGTATGTGCTCGTCACTCAAGGTCGCAGTGCGTTCGTTATAGGCCACTCGGCAACGGGTGTGTTCTATGGAACGCAGACGCTGGCGCAGCTTGAGCGGCCCGGCGGGTTGGGTCCGGTTCTGGCGGGAGCGGCGATCCGGGACTGGCCTGCGATGCAATGGCGTGGGGTTCACGATGATCTCTCGCGGGGGCCGGTTCCGACGCTGGCATTCCAGGAAAAGCAGATTCGCACCTTCGCAGCGTACAAGCTGAACGTGTACTCGCCATATTTCGAGAACACGATGCAGTATGCGTCGAATCCACTACCGTCGCTGCCGGGGGGATCGATGTCGCCGGAGGACGCGAAGACTCTGGTGGCATACGCAAAGCGATATCACGTGACGATTGTGCCGGAGCAGGAAGCGTTTGGGCATCTGCACAAGGTGCTGACGTGGCAGCAGTATGCGCCGTTGGCGGAGATTCCTTCGGGGTCGGTGCTGGCTCCGGGGCAGCCGGGATCGATGCGGCTGATCACGCAAATGTTCGGCGAACTTGCCGGCGAGTATCCAGGGCCGTTTCTACATATTGGAGCGGACGAGACGTTTGAGCTGGGGCAGGGGCAGACCGCAGCCGAGGTAAAGCAGCGCGGACTGGGCGCGGTCTACATCGACTTTCTTACGCAAATTCATGGTGCGCTTGCGCCGCTGCATCGGCGGCTTTTGTTCTGGGGCGATATTGCGATGAAGAGCCCTGATATTGTTCCGCGCTTGCCGCATGACATGATTGCGGTGGCGTGGCACTATGAGCCGGAACCGAATGGATATGACCGCTGGCTCGATCCTTACACGAAGGCAGGCATGGAAACCTGGGTCTCGCCCGGAGTGAACAACTGGAGCCGCGTGTGGCCTAACTTCAACCTGGCGCTCGGAAATATTCAAGGCTTTGTGGCTGCCGGCCAGAAGGCGGGAAGCACCGGCATGCTGGACACGATTTGGAACGATGACGGAGAAGGGCTTTTCGCGCAGGACTGGTACGCGGTGCTGTTTGGCGCGGAGGCGGCATGGCATCCAGGAACGAGCGATATCACGCGGTTCCAGAGCGATTTTGGCCCGGCGTTTCATGGTGATTGGAGCGGGGATATCGATCAGGCGCAGATGGCGCTGATGGACGCGCAGCAGGCGCTGGCGCGGGCGGGACTGGATGATGCGAAAGATGCATGGTTCTGGGCTGATCCGTGGAGCGAACAGGGCCGGAAGATTTCCGCGAAAATTATGCCGGTGGCGGTGGAGGTGCGGCTCGACGCGGAGCGCGCGCTCACGCTGATTGCGCGCGCGAGAGCAAACCACCATCTGCGCAATGTTGAAGCGCTGAATGCGATGGAGTTGGGAGCGCGGAGGATTGACTTTCTCGCGTTCAAGTTCCAGGTGGCGGACCAGATTGCGTCGGGTTACCAGCGGCTGTACAACGGGCAGCACGATTCGGCAGTTGGCGACCACGCTTCGCGAGATCTATGGAACCTTTCCGGAGTAAACGGCATTTGCCAGGACGTGAGCCAGGGATATGAGTATCTGAAAACGCGCTACAGCGATGTGTGGCTGGCGGAGAATCGTCCTTACTGGCTGGACAATGTGAAAATGCGCTACGACGATGCCGCACAGCTATGGGTGGAGCGGGCCAATAAGTTGTCGGCGGCGCGCGATCAGTGGCACGAGCATCACACGCTACCGTCGCCGGAGCAGATCGGGATTGCGCCGGCCACCACTGCCGGGAGCGCCCGTTGATTGCGCATTCCACGCACCTGCGTCCCATTGATCTGGTGGTGGTAGTTGCGTATCTGGCGGGCATTACGATTTTTGGGCTGCGCTTCAGAAAGCGCGGGGATCGCTCGCTGAGGTCCTATTTTCTTGCCGATCGCAACCTTCCGTGGTGGGCGATCATGCTTTCGATTGTGGCGGCGGAGACAAGCACGCTGACCATCATCAGCATTCCAGGACTCGCGTGGACGGGCGATTTTGGATTTCTCCAGCTTGCTCTCGGTTACATCCTGGGGCGCATCCTGATATGTGTTCTGTTTCTGCCGCGTTATTTTCGCGGAGAGTTGCTGACGGCGTATCAACTGATCGGACAGCGATTTGGTGCACGGCTGCATAAGTGCACGGCATTTTTGTTTCTGGCGATGCGCGCCGCGGCGGAGGGCGTGCGGGTGTTTGCCGTGGCCATTGTGGTGGGCGTGGCCATCGGCACGGGCGACATTGTTTCGATTGGGATATTGTCGGCGCTGACGCTGCTGTACACGTTTGAAGGCGGGCTGGCCGCGGTGATCTGGACGGATGTGGCGCAGCTTTTCGTTTATGTCACAGGTGCGCTGGCGGCGCTGGCCATCCTCTGCCATAAGATTCCCGGGGGATGGAATGGGCTGCTGGCGGGGGCGGCGTCGGCGCACAAGCTGACGATGCTGCATTTCTCATGGTCGATCGCCCAGACTTATACGTTCCAGGCAGGGGTGATTGGCGGCTGCTTTCTGACCCTGGCCAGCCACGGAACCGACCAGCTTATGGTGCAGCGGCTGCTTGCGGCGAAGAACTTGTTTGAATCGCGAGTGGCGATTGTGGGCAGCGGCCTGGTCGTGTTTGTGCAGTTCGGGTTATTTCTGTTCATCGGCGCCGGCTTATGGGTTTTTTACGGCCATGGGGCGGCTGCGCCGGCGATTGGAGCCGACCGCATTTTTCCGGCTTTCATTGTGAATGAGTTGCCTGCCGGCATTGCGGGGCTGATGATTGCGGCGATCCTGGCGGCGGCAATGTCCAGCCTCAGCGCGTCGCTCAGTTCGCTCACTTCCAGCTCGATGGTCGATTTTTATCTTCCAAGGCATCCCGAGATGCCGGAGCGGGCGCGGGGGAGAAT
>JBOGMA010000565.1:0-8183 GCA_050746465.1 Acidobacteriaceae bacterium | reverse complement strand
CCACGGGAATGTCCATGCGCTTGGCGATTTCTTCGGACGTAGGTTCGCGGCCGAGTTCCTGGACAAGCTGGCGGCTGGTGCGCACAAGCTTGTTGATCGTTTCGATCATGTGCACAGGAATGCGACTGGTGCGAGCCTGGTCGGCGATGGCGCGGGTGATGGCCTGGCGGATCCACCACGTCGCGTAAGTGGAAAACTTGTAGCCGCGGCGCCACTCGAATTTGTCCACGGCCTTCATGAGGCCGATGTTGCCTTCCTGAATCAGATCGAGGAACTGCAGTCCGCGGTTCGTATACTTCTTCGCGATCGAAACCACCAGTCGCAGGTTCGCCTCAATCAGCTCGCGCTTGGCGTGCTCGGCGTCCATATCGCCCTGGATCATCTCGCGCTGCGTGCGCTTCAGTTCCGCGATGGATACGCCGACCTCGACCTCCAGCTTTTCAAGGTCGGTGCGGCAGTTCTTCTGCTGGCGGCGATATTCCTTCTTCAGCTCTTCGCTTTTGGACTGGTCAAACTTCAGGTCCAATGTGCGAATCTGCCGTTCCAGCGTCCGCATGACTTCAACAGTCTTGTTGACCTTGTCCAGCAGCCGCTTGCGCTCCATGTTGGTGTACTTCAGCTCGCGCACAATGCGCGACACCAGCACCTTCTCGCGCGCAATCGCCCAGCGAGTCCGGCGATGCTCTTTCGCCTTGGTCTTGATGTTGATTGTGGCCAGCTTTTCTTCAAGCTGTGCGGCCTTCTTCTGGTGCTTGACCAAAACGTCGATGCGGCCCACCGTCTGGCGAACACGCCCCTGCAGAACTTCTTCGGTGAGCTCTTCCTCGTCGAAGATCACCACTTCCTTCACGTTCCGCACGCCGCGCTTCAGGTCTTCGCCCAGCGCAACAATCTCGCGAATCACAATCGGCGATCGCGAAATGGCCTTCATCACCCGCATCTGCCCGCGCTCAATGCGCTTGGCAATCTCAACTTCGCCCTCGCGCGTGAGCAACGGAACCGTGCCCATCTCGCGCAGGTACATGCGCACCGGGTCGTTGGTTTTCTCAAGGGTCCCCGGCGTCAGGTCGAGTTCTACGTCCTCGCCATCCTCCGCCTCGCTCTCAAAACCCTCCGCTTTCGGGCTTTCAAGCAGGTCGATCCCCTGTCCGCTGATCGTCGTGATCAAATCATCGAGATCGTCGGTGGAGTGGATGTCCCCAGGCAGAAGATCATTGACCTCTCCATAGGTGAGGTAACCCTTCTCCTTGCCGGTATCGATCAATTTGTCAATTTCTTCTTCGTACTTGTCTTCAATCGCCAAGCGCGTATCTCCCGCGTAAAAATTCAGACGTAGACGTACTCAAAACGTACTCGCGTCTCCGGATCTGTCTGCTGCCTGGGTCGGACAAAGTGCGGTCGAAGCCATATAGGCGTATTCCCAAAAACGGACGCTCAAAGGCGATTCCAATGGGATGGTAGGCGCACGTCCACCAAAGATTCTTAGAATATCACGCCAATCCGCCAAAATCACTTAAATTAAAGCGTTTCGGCCCGCTTTCCACGCAACGGTTGACCCGTTGCCGGTCAATCACCCGCTTTTCAGCCCCAAATCCTCTTTACTTTAGATGTGGAAAACAGGATTTCGTTTCAACCCGCAGAGGAGGCCTATTGAGAAATTATCCAGACAAGGCTGCCGACTACCGCGAGTACTCCTGCCATCACCGCTAGTAAGAACCCTCCGATCAGAAGGTTCGTCATTCGCTCTTGTTCCGGGCGCGGACGGGTGATTCCGAACACGGTAATAAAATACTCAGTAATCCAGGCAAGTAGTTTCATAAGCTTAAAGCAGCACCTCACATCCAAAGTCTCGAGCAGTCTCCGGAGAAGTTGTTACTCAACCCAGCTTCCGCAGCCGCATCGCGAGCTCCTGCACTTTCCGGCTTAGTTCCAGAATCTCCTCCGTCTTGCCCGCCCGCTCGGCATCCTGCAATGCGGCGCGAACCGCTCGTTGTTCCTGCTCCAACGAACCCCGGCGCAGGGTCAAAATCGCCTCTTCGAGGTGCTCCACCTCCGGCTCGGCGCCGTGGATCGATACCAGAACCCCCGCCAACGCCTGCCTCTGTTCCGGCCCAGCCAAAGCCTGCATCGGGTCGGCGTCCGCCTCCCGCGCCCGCAGTTGGCCCAGGATCTCTCGCACATCCTCGCGCAGCCGCCCAAAGTCGCCCTCATACTCGCGGCACGACGTCTCAGCCACCCGATACAGTTCGCTCTGCTGCGGTGAAGAAAAGGCCAGCAGCAGAATCTGCTCCGCTCGCGTAAACTGAGCCGCCGCCCCGCTGTGCAGCGAATCCCGCCGTTTCGCCGCCGCTTCCTTCAGTTCCTGCCGAACCAGCGCCGAATCAATCCCCAGCTTCTGCGCCGCATCCATGGCAAACTCGTCGCGGGCGATCCGGCTGGGCATGCGCCGAATGTGCGGCAGTAGAAAATTAAGCGCCTTGACCTTCGCTTCCGGCGTTCGCGGAGGAAACAACAGCTGTGCCCGCTGGAGCAGATACTCCTGGTGCCGCCTCGCCCCGCGCAGCGCCGTCATATAAGCCTTCACGCCGCGCTCACGAATGTAGCGGTCTGGGTCCAGCCCGCCCTCCAGCGTGACCACCTTCACCTCGAAATCTTCCTCGGTGAGCAGCGCAAGGGATTTTTCCGCCGCGTTCGCCCCAGCCGTATCGGGATCGAAGTTCACAATCACGCGCGAGGTGTAGCGCCGCAGCAGCCGCACCTGAGCTTCCGTGAAGGCCGTCCCACTTGTGGCCAGAACATTCGTAATTCCAGCAAGATACGCCGAAATACAGTCCATCTGACCCTCAACCAGCACCGCAAAATCAGCCTCACGAATGGCCGAGCGGGCCTTGTCCAGATTGAACAGGACTTGCCCCTTGGTATACAGCGGAGTCTCCGGCGAGTTCATGTACTTCGCCCCCGCCTTCTCGCCGCTTTCAAGCGCACGCGCTGTAAAAGCGATCACCCGCCCCGACTCATTGGCAATCGGAAACGTAATCCGCTTGCGAAAGCGTGAATAGAGATGGCCCGGTGAGCCGTCCTCCTGCTCCTTGAAGCTGAAGAGGCCGGAGGCGCGGAGGGTTTCGATGTCGGCCAGTGATTGCAGCCGCTCCCGCAGCGCATGGAAGGATTCTGGCGCGTAGCCGATACGGAATTTCGCAATGCCCTCATCGGTCATGCCGCGCCCGGAGAGATACTCCCGAGCCGCCGCCCCCTCCGGCGAGCGCAACTGCTGCTCAAACCACGCCGTCGCCGCCTCATGCAGTTCAATCAGCTTGCCACGCTGGCGGCTCTCCGCCGCTTCCTCCGCCGACGAGAACTCGCGCTTCGGCAGCGGAATCCCGCACTTAACAGCAACCGTTTTTACGGCTTCCGGAAAGCTGACATTCTCGATCTTCTGAATAAAGGAAAAAACATCCCCCGACTGCCCGCACCCAAAGCAGTGGTAGAACTGCCTCCCGGCGTGGACGGAGAACGACGGTGTCTTTTCCGAATGAAATGGACATAACCCGCTGTAGTTCTGCGCCCCAGCCTTTTTGAGCCGCACAAATTCGCCGATAATCTTCACGATATCGGCCTGCTGCTTTACGGTCTGGGCGAAATTGTCGGGCATTGGGGCGCTTCAGAGTATCTCTCAGTCGATTCATCATAATCGGCGAACAAAATTGGTGACGAGTCGCGCGGTCTCGCGTGGCATTTGCTGCAGCAGCATGTGCGAACTACCGAGAACCACCACTCCAGTTTCTGGTTTTGCGCGACGTATTTCTTCCACGCAGACAGGGTTCACCAGGCGGTCGTAGCGCGCCCGCAAATAGAGAATCGGCACGGTTATTCTGCACAACTCATCGAGCGCGTTACACGCGACAACTGCACGAACGCGGTCCATC
This sequence comes from Acidobacteriaceae bacterium, assembly GCA_050746465.1. Lineage (GTDB taxonomy): Bacteria > Acidobacteriota > Terriglobia > Terriglobales > Acidobacteriaceae > Silvibacterium. Next base: position 4,257 of record JBOGMA010000565.1, on the reverse strand, counting down.
AATACTTTCGGCCTGACCGACGCGATGGCAGCCCGTATTCGCGCCTTCAGTGATTCCGGAGCGGTCGAACCTGACAACATGAGTCTCGCACCGAGCCGGTTAACGGGAACATGGGCGAGGAGCGGCGCTAAAAATGGAGCGAGGAATTGCAGAAGACCACGCACGGGACTGGTGGCAAATCCGGCGGAGAGCACAAGCCCTTTGAGGTTGGGCGGATTTGTCGCAGCGAACTGAATCGCGAGCGGAGTTGAAAATGATTCCGCAATTATGACATACGACTCCGAAGGGACACGGGAGCGAACTAGATCAATCAATTGAGCATACGAAAGCGATATGTCATTTGGAAACCCGATCGCCTGCTTGGCGAACTCGTTGGGGAGCGCCGCCTCAAACTCAGCAAAAAGATCCACAGTCCCATGCATTCCGGGGAGCAGAAGCAACTTCATTCCGACCATTTCATTGGGCGCCCTACTTCCGCTTCCACCGTACCCCATCCTTTGAGTCTTCCAGCAGAATACCCTTCTCCGCCAGCTCATTCCTGATCTGGTCAGCACGGGCGAAGTTCCGGGCGCGCTTGGCCTGGGTTCGCTCATACACCAGCGTCTGAATCTCTTCGTCTGACAACGCACTCTGCGCGACCACCTCAGCGGAAGCCTCGCCGAGTCGACCTTCGCGCTCAGCCCAAGCCAACGCGGCCTTGGTGTGCTCGGCATCGTGATCTTCGAGCACAGCAAACACGCGGTCGAAGTCCTCCAGAACGGCCAGCATCGCTCCTTTGTTTCCAGCACCCACGGTCCCGGCATCCAGAGCAGCATTCCCAGCCCGCACCAGATCAAAAATCGCCGCCCGCGCCTCCGCCGTATTCAAGTCATTCGCCAGAGCCGCGTGGAAATTCTCTTTGGACTTCTCCGTCTCCGCTGCAAGCTCGGCGTTTTCTTCCGCAGCCGCCGTCACGCCGCGCACCCGCTCGGAAAACGCCCGCAACCTCTCCACCGCTGCCGTCTCCGCTGCCAGCCCGTCAAACGTAAAGTTCAACTGCTGCCGGTAGGGAACAGAAATCAGCAGCATCCGGATAGCCGAGGCCTTGTAGCCCTTCAGCAGCAGGTCGCGCAGCGTGTAGAAGTTGCCTTCCGACTTCGACATCTTGCGCCCTTCGACCAGCAGAAACCGCACATGGAACCAGTGCCGCGCGAAGGTCTTCTGCGAAGCCGATTCCGACTGCGCAATTTCGTTCTCGTGGTGTGGAAACATCAGGTCTTCACCGCCGGCGTGCAGGTCAAAAGCGTCGCCCAGGTATTCCGTCGCCATGGCCGAGCACTCAATATGCCAGCCCGGACGCCCCTCCCCCAGTGCCGTCTCCCAGTACCGCTCGCCCGGCTTGGGAGCCTTCCACAAAGCGAAGTCGCGCGCTGAGTCCTTGTCATACTCGTCTACATCCACGCGCGCGCCGTCCGTAATTCCGCTGAAGTCCTTCTTCGACAGCTTGCCGTACTCCGGAAACTTCGCAATGCGGAAATACCACGAGCCTTCCTCGGTCTTGTATGCGCAGTCCTCGGCGGCCAGCTTATGAATGAGCGCCACCATTGACGGAATATGCTCCGTGGCCCGCGCCACAATCTCCGGCTTCTCCACGGCCAACGCGTTCAGGTCCTCAAAAAACGCATCTTCATACTTTTTCGTGTACTCGCCAATGGAAACGCCCGCCGCGCCCGCATTGCGGATGATCTTGTCATCCACGTCGGTAATGTTCATCACGTGCCTCGGCGTGATGCCCTCAAGCTTCAAAAACCGCCGCAGCACATCCACCTGCAAAAACGTGCGGAAGTTCCCGATGTGCCCGTAGTCATAGACTGTGGGCCCGCACGCATACATGCGTAGCGCCTTGCCGTCGGAAGCAGACAGCTCCTCGACGCGCCCCGTCAAAGTATTGAAAAGTCGAATCGTCATTCTTGAGGAGGGGTTTCCAGATAGATAATTTCTAAAACTTGATTCTATTCTGAATCGGAATTTTCGGCCCACGACCGCCGAGAGTTGCCCGTGCTGACTTGCGAGTCCCGCGTGTGCCTGAACCGCCAGTCCCAGCCAGAACAGCCAGCATCAAGATGGCGCCAGAGGCGCGAATGCCTGGACGGCCAGCCCCGGCCAATACCGCCAGCATCACGATGGCGCCGGAGGCGCGCCCGCCTGGACGGCCAGTCCCTCCGGTATTCTGGATACAGGCCATTCTCTCCTGAACCCCACAATGATCACCTACCCATCCCGCGCCAAATCCGACTCAGCTCAATCCATCTACGGTTCTCCCGCCCGCACCTGGACCCTGCTGTTGCTCGTCTTCTTCGCCGTTCATTTCGTCGCCCTGTTCTCGCCTTCGCTGCTCGATGACGCCGACTCCACCCACGCCCAGGCCGCGCAGCACATGGCCCACACCGGAGACTGGGTAACGCTCTACGTCAACGGCATCCGCTATCTTGAAAAGCCGCCGCTCCCGTACTGGATGGTGGCTATTGACTATCGCATCTTCGGCTATAACGTTTTCGCTACGCACCTGCCTATGACACTTGGCGTGCTGGCCTGCGCCCTGCTGGCCTGGTTCTGGTCGCGACGAGCCTACGGCGACCGTGCCGCCTTTTACGCCGCGCTTGCCGTGCTCACCTCCGTCGGCGTGTTTTTATGGACGCGGTTCCTTATACCCGAATCGCTGCTGACGTTCTTCATCACGCTTGCGCTTTTTTGTTTTCTGACTGGGCTCGAAGACCGAAAACCCTCGCGTTTTTATATTGCATACGCCTCGCTTGCCATCGCCCTGCTGGCTAAGGGACTCATCGCTCCCGTCTTCTTCGGAGCCGCCGTCATTCCTTACCTGCTGATCACCGGTGAATGGCGTCGCTGGCGCGAGATGCGCCTGTTCACCGGAATCCTGCTCTTCCTTGCCATTGGCGCGCCCTGGCACATCCTCTGTGGGCTGCGCAATCCTGACCAGGGACACCCCGTCGGAAACATCCCGCACCCCGGTAATGTCCACGGCTTTTTCTACTTCTACTTCATCAACGAGCATTTCCTGCGTTTCCTGGGCAAACGCTACCCGCACGACTACAACAAGCAGCCCTGGTTTGCCTTCTGGTTTGGCCAGCTCGTGTGGCTTTTTCCGTGGAGCATCTTCATTCCCGCCGCCGTCGTCCGCGCCTGGCGCAATCGCCGAACCTTTGCAGCCGACGTCCACAACGAATCCGCCAACCTCGCTTATCTGGAACCGCGCACCTCTTTACAGCCGGTGGCGCGTTCCGCGGCCATCATCCGCTTTCGCGCCCGCACCGCACTCCTTCTTGGCATCTACGCTGTATTCATCCTGATCTTCTTTTCCATTTCGACGAATCAGGAGTACTACACCTGGCCTGCATGGCCGGCCATTCTTATCCTCGTCACCGGCGCGCTCGCGCGTATTGAAGAAGCTCCCCGGCGCGACTCGCGCTGGATCAACGCCTCCAGCAAGTGGCTTACCGGCATGCACGGCGCCTTTGCCGGACTGGGAATGCTCGCCGCCGCCGCACTCGCCTACGGCCTCTGGTCCTCGCGCCACCTGCCCTACATTCCCGACATCGGAACCCTGCTGGCCCATCGCGGCGTAGGCGACTACTCGCTCGCCACATCGCACTTCTTCGATCTCACCGACAAATCCTTCGCCGCCCTGCGCCTGCCCGCCTTCATCGCCGCCATCGCGCTGCTCTTGGGCCCGCTTGCCGCGTGGCTGCTGCGCCGCCGCAATCATGGCTTTGAGGCGACAGTCTCCGTGGGATTCACACTGGCCATCGTACTCATTGCCGCCCACATTGCCTTGGAGCGATTCCAGCCCATGCTCTCATCCAAGGCCGCGGCGGAAACCATCAAGCACATCGCCGCCACGCCCGGCAGTCACCAATATCAGCTCATCATTTATGGAGATCAGGCCGACGGATCGTCGGTGATCTTCTACACCCACCACCAGGCCCTGCTCGCTCACGGAAGCACCAACTATTTTGAGCCCCGCCGCGGAAAAGACGGCCGCCCCATCGAAGCCACCTTCGGCTCCTCCATGATCTGGGGCTCCGACTACCCCGACGCCCCGCACATCTTCATGGCTGACCCCGGCCTGCTCGCCAAATGGGGAACCGGTCCCCGCATCTTCCTCTTCGTCCCCGGAGAATTTCACGACCACGTCCAGCAACTCATGGCCGAACACGGAAAAAAACTCTACGAGCTACAGGAAATCTCCGACAAGAC
>JBOGMA010000564.1:0-2698 GCA_050746465.1 Acidobacteriaceae bacterium | reverse complement strand
AAGGCTGAGTCCCAGAAGTGGAGGTGCAGGATTTCGCTTTCGCGGGGCAGGAAGTCGTACTCGATGCCGAGGCGCTGCATGGTTTCAAGATGGCGGCGCAGGATGGCGGTGGAGATGAGTTCGGCGACGGCCGCAGTTTCATTGCTGCCGCGCTCGAGGTCGTGGAGGGTTGCGAGGCGAAGCTCGATACGGCGCGGTTTTTGGGCGGCGTCTTCGTCGTACCACTGCGAGACGCGGGCGTAGAGGTTCCAGCAGTAGTAGTCGATGCGCTCGTTGCGCGATTCGAGGGCGTCGAGGAGGGATTCGATATCGGTGACGGATTTATTTTCGAGATGCTGGAGACCGACGACGATGTCTGCGACCTGCACGCCGGTGTTGTCGATGTAGTTCTGCACATCCACCTGCTCTCCGGCGGCGCGGAGGAGGCGGACGAAGGTGTCTCCCAGGATGGCGTTGCGGAGGTGACCTACGTGGGCGGCCTTGTTGGGGTTGATGCTGGTGTGCTCAACGATGGCGTGGCCCTGATGACGGGCGGCAGACTCGCTTTCGTCGCCGGATGCGAGGGCTTTGGCGGCAGCGACGCGGTCGAGGCGGGCGTTGATGTATCCGGCGCCTGCGACTTCGAATCCAGTGAAGCCGGGGACGGAGCCGAGCGCGGCAATGATTTCCTCGGCGATTTTGCGCGGCGCCTTTTTAAGGCGGCGGGCCAGTTCGAAAGCGAGGGGCAGAGCGTATTCGCCGAATTTTGTCTCGGGCGGCTGCTCGATGGCGAGCGCATGAAGCTCGATGGAGAACTTGTCGCGGAGCACGGCGCGGAGGTGCGCTTCGAGGAGTTTTTGCTGGGCTAAGTACACGTAGGATGACCTATAGATTCGCGGTGATACTGATGATTTTCTGATTAAAGTTTACATGCAGCAGTGGTGATCCTCGGCTACGGGCAGGCTGTGCATGCCTGTTAAGATGAAGAAGATTCAGGCAATTTTTATCCTTTCATGACAGATAAGTTCTACCTGACGACCCCGATTTATTACGTCAACGCGCGTCCCCACATCGGCACGACTTATACGACGATTGTGGCCGACGTGATTGCGCGACGGAAGCGCGCTCTGGGCGTGGACACGTTTTTCCTGACCGGCACGGACGAGCATGGGCAGAAGATAGAGCGGTCGGCGGAGCGCGCCGGGTGCTCGCCGCAGGCCTTTACCGATAAGGTTTCGGCGCAGTTTCGCGCGCTGTGGGACCAGATGGGGCTGACCTACGACGACTTCATCCGCACCACCGAGCCCAGGCACAAACGCGGCGTGCAGAAGCTGTTCACGCTGCTGAAGGAGCGCGGGTATATCTATAAGGGCTCGTACACCGGGCAGTATTGCGTGTACGACGAGGCGTATGTGGATGTGCCGGCGGGAACCCCCTGCCCGGAGTGCGGGCGGCCGACCGAGACGATCAACGAGGAGAATTATTTCTTCAAGCTGTCGGCATTTGAGCGCGCGCTGCTGGAGTTGTATGAGGCCCATCCGGAGTTTATTCGTCCGGAGACGCGGCGCAATGAGGTGATTTCGTTTGTGAAGGCCGGGCTGAAGGATTTGTCGATCAGCCGGACCAGCTTTAAGTGGGGGATTCCAGTTCCGGGTGACGAAAAGCACGTCATCTATGTGTGGATGGATGCGCTGGCCAACTACATTACTGCGCTTGGATGGGGCAGCGAGGACGAGTCGAAGTTCAAGAAATATTGGCCGGCGGATTTGCACATTGTGGGCAAGGAGATTACGCGGTTCCACTGCGTCTACTGGCCGGCGTTTCTGATGGCGGCGGGGCTTCCGCTGCCGAAGTCAGTTGTGGCGCATGGATGGCTGCTGTTTGAAGAGAGCAAGATGTCGAAGTCCCGCGGAAACATTGTGCGCGCGGAGACGATTCTGGAAGTTCTGGGAGCGGATGCGCTGCGCTATTTCCTGCTGCGGGAAGTGGTGTTTGGGCAGGATGGGAGTTTTTCGTTCGATGCGCTGGTGCAGCGGTACAACTCCGATTTGGCCAATGGGTATGGGAATCTTGTCAGCCGCACGCTGACGATGATTGGGAAGTATTTTGACGGCGTGGTTCCGGAGCCTGCGGGATTACAGGCCGCTTCGATCGCGACGGAAATTCCGGAAACCATTGCGGCAGTGGAGCAGTTGTTTGAGGCGTTGGATTTTTCACGGGCGCTGGAACGCCTGTGGACCATCGTGGCCGCGACAGATGGTTATCTGACGGCGAGTGCTCCGTGGAAGCAGGCCCAGAGCCTGACGGATGAGCAGCAACGCGCGCTGCGGGCGACGGTACTGTACACGGCGGCGGAGGCGATTCGGATTGTGACGGCGCTGGTGTATCCGGTGATTCCGGAGGCGGCTGCGAAGGTGTGGGCGCAGCTTGGGTTGGGAGATATTCAGAAAGCGGATTTGAAGAACATTGCGTGGGGCGGATTGAAGCCGGGCACGAAACTCGGGGAGATTGGGCCGGTGTTTCCGCGCGCGGAAAAGGATGCGGTGCAGAGGATGAAGGAAATTGAGGAGAAGAATGCTCCGGCAGCTCCGGTTGAGGAGAAGGCGGTGAAGTCTGACAAACCAGCGGAGGCGAAGGCAGCTACATTTCAGGCTGTGACTCCTGGCCCGGCGGCAAAACACGGGGACGCATTGCAGGAACCCGGTGGGCGAGCCGTGCC
>JBOGMA010000563.1:0-2339 GCA_050746465.1 Acidobacteriaceae bacterium | reverse complement strand
CACTTGATATATGCCTCGTCAAATTGCTGACCAGACAGGTTTTCCAGTTTCGCAATTTCCTTCTTATTTTTCTTGGAAATGCTCTTTGGGCTGCTCACTCCCATCTGCTGCGCAATTGGCGTCATCTGTTCCTTGAGTTGTGAGTGGTCGTTTACCATCTTTTGGGCAAACTGCTTGACATCCGGGCTGGCACTCTTCTGTTCCGCCAGTTTCCCCAGCCGAATCTCAGCCATATTGCCCTCTGTAGCCTGCTTCACAAACGCCTTGTCCTGCATCTTGTGCATCGTGGAGTTCTGCTCCTGCTGCATCTGCATCTGCTGCGCGTTCTCCGGACTATTCATCGCCGGATTCGTGTTGGGATTACTGGTTGTCGGACTCGTCTGTTGCGGAGCCGTCTGCATCGGCCGCTGCTGCGCCATCACCATGGCGCCGCTCATCAGCACCACACCCGACGCCATAAAAGCTCTGGTAATTATTCGGTTCATTTGGGGGAGTTCCTCCTTCACCGGACGATCATCCTCGCCCTGTTAAGGTGGAGTGTCCGCGCCCAACCCAAGTTGCCTCGCTGCGGCCTCGATACCACCATTGAGCCTCCCCCTGCTGCAGCCGTCCCTTTAGAATGTGTTACTTTCACGATTTCGCAAGCCACTTTCAGGCCGCCCAAGGCAGCCGTACCTTATCCTTGAAGGAACCATGCCGAACGATCTCACGCCGCCCTTCGCCCCCATCCACGCCGTCGAAACCAAAATCCACAACCGCACCCTCACCGACGACTACGCCTGGCTCCGCGAGCGTGACAATCCCGAGGTCCTCGCTTACCTCGAAGCCGAAAATGCCTACACCCAGACCATCACCGCTCCCGACGAGCCGCTACGCAAGACCCTCTACGACGAAATGCTGAGCCACATCAAGGAGACGGATGTTTCCGTCCCCTTCCGCGAGGGCCGTTTCTGGTATTACTCGCGAACTGAGCAGGGCCTCCAATACCCCATCTACTGCCGCAAACCCGGCCTGCCCGGCCGCCCCACCGAATCCATCGACGACTCCGCGCCCGAGGAACTCATCCTCGACATAAATGAGCTGGCCAAAGACCAGCCCTACATGGCCATCCACGTCCTCACCGTCTCCGACGACGGCAACCTCCTCGCCTACTCCATCGACAACACCGGTTTCCGCCAGTACACCCTTCAGGTCAAGGACCTCCGCACCAGCCAGCTTCTCTCCGAGCGTGTCGAGCGCACCGGCTCCATCGTCTGGGCCGCCGACAATCGAACCCTCTTCTACACCATTGAGGACGATGTCCAGAAGCGCCAATTTCGCTTCTACCGCCACACTCTCGGCCGGCCGCACTCCGAAGACCCGCTCCTCTACGAAGAAATCGACGAGCGCTTCAACATCGGAGCCGGCCGCACCCGCGACGGCGAATACCTCCTGCTCGAATCCTCCAGCCACACCACTTCCGAAGAGCGCTTCCTCCGCGCCGCCACTCCCGAAGGCCAATGGGAGCTCATCGAGCCGCGCCGCGACAACATCGAGTACTACGCCGACCATCGCAACGGTCTCTTTTACATCCGCGTCAACGACACCGGACGCAACTTCCGCTTCGTTACCGCGCCCGTCTCCGCCACATCCAGCGCCAACTGGACTGAAATCCTTCCGCACCGCCCCGACGTCATGCTCGAAGAAGTCGATCTCTTCGCGAGCTTCTACGTCGCCGTCGAGCGCCGCGCCGGACTCCCGCACCTCCGCGTCGCCCACTTCGGCGTCGAAGGTTCAGCCTCGCCCAAATCCGAAGAAATAGCCTTCCCCGAACCCGTCTACACCTCGCACCCCCACACCAACCGCATATTCGACACCACAAAATACCGCTACGGTTACCAGTCCCTCGTCACCCCCGGCTCGGTCTTCGAGTACGACATCGCCACCGGCGAATCCAGACTCCTCAAGCAGATCGAAGTCCCCGGCAATTTCGATAAAAATCTCTACGCCTCCGAACGCCTCTTCTCCAAAGCAGCGGATGGCGTGGAGGTCCCCGTCTCGCTCGTCTACCGCAAAGACAAATTCCAGCGCAGTAAAAATCCGCTCTTCGTCTACGGATATGGCTCCTACGGCTATTCCCTGCCCATCGCCTTCAGCAGCAATCGCCTCAGCCTCCTCGACCGCGGCTTCGTCCTCGCCTACGCGCACATCCGCGGCGGCGGAGACATGGGCAAGCCCTGGCACGACGCCGGACGCCTCATGCAAAAGCGCAACACCGTCAGCGACTTAATCGGAGCATCGCGTCACCTTCTCGACGAGGGCTACGGAGATCCCAATCGCGTCGCAGCCGAGTGAGTGAG